>NZ_JCACKO010000134.1:0-2070 GCF_059505445.1 Brasilonema angustatum
TCCTAGACTTTGCCACCAGTACAAACGTTTAGATACCCCAGACATTGCACTCTCCGATTGAAAAAGCAAATTCAGCGAGTCAATCTTCAGTTAAGTATAGGTATCAGGGTGCTCGACTTATACACAAGCTTTGGATCTCAACACATTTGTAGAGACTTCCTATTTCGCGTCTGGTACAAGTTAACATCTAAATATTGAGTAGCCAGCAAACAGTTTTATGACAGCATCACCATTCGTGAGAGGTTAAGGTTGAAGACTATTTGTCAATAAGCAATAACACTCAAAATATGGCGAAAATTGGGGTCGGAAACACAATTTTTGAGCAGGCGATCGCCTAATCTTGATACGCATCATTTACTCTTGACTCATAATTTCAGTACAAGAGTTAACTTAATACCTTTGCTTTTTCCAAATTCTCAGCGTAATTTCTAATTGACAAAAGTAAGATTATCTTAACCTCTCACCGATGCAGCATCACCGACTGTAGCAAAACGATATATTGAGCAGCGGGATAAAGGCTTCTGGATTGAAGGGACTCGTGTTTCTCTTGATTCAGTTGTTTACGCTTTCTTGAATGGTGAGTCTGCTGAAAGTATTGCCCAAAACTTTCCATTACTCTCCCTAGAACAGATTTATGGTGCTATTGCCTTTTATCTTGCCAACCGAAAGCTAATTGATGTCTATTTGAAAGAAGGTGAAAAAGAGTTTGAGAAATTGCAACAGTCTCTGCGAGAGAAAAATCCGTCTTTGTATGAGAAGTTGAAAGCGGCTCTTATGCAAAAGCAGAGCAAGACATGACGACAGTTCGATTTCAAGCGGACGCCGATCTCAAGCAGGCAATTGTAACTGGTACGATACGCAGAGAACCAAATATTGATTTTCAATCAGCTAATACAGCAGGGCTTGAGGGTAAGACAGACAAAGAGGTCTTAGCCATAGCAGCACTCCAAGAGAAAATTCTTGTAACTCACGACCGCAAAACTATGCCTGTTGAGTTTGCTAAATTTATAATGTCACAAACCAGTTCAGGAGTTTTAATTATTTCCCAGAATATGCCAATTAGTGACGCAATTGAAGCACTTATCCTCATTTGGGGAGCTTCTACCGCCGAGGAATGGATTAATTAGATAATGTCTGTTCCTTTATAATGTCAAATAAATCATTTTGAATTTTGACAAGAAGCAGGTGTTTGCCAAGAACTGTGAGGGTTGACACCAGGTGCTTGCGCCACGAGTTCTACATTTCCATTGCTATCAACTACCCAACCAGTAGCTTCCAGAATTGTCGTCGCCGCTGCAACTTTGGTACTATTTGAGACTGCTGTTGGTTGTGGTGAAATTCTTGTTTTGGCAGAGTTTGCTGGTTTTGGTCTTAATCTCACCCAGGCTGATAGAGTACTTGTATCTTGTAATGGTTCAGTGGGACTCATGGGTAGTCCGCCGCGTCCTGTTGACACAAACGAACTTTGGCTTTGCCGACTTCCAGGAGTGCAGGCGGTGGAAATTTGCCCAGAGACATCAACCAGATTAGTAGGGAGTTCGATTAAGCCGTTAGTGCGGTCTATATCAGGTGTAGTGATTTTTACAGTGCCATTTATTCCCAATTCAGAACTTGCAGTGATGTCACTTTGCGGGGTTTGTTGTTCCCGGCGCTGGATGCCAAAGACGTCTCGCGCTCTAATGTTGATATTACCCCCTCGACCATTGAAGGCATTAGCTGTGATGTCGCTATTTTCATTCGGGACAGCGACGAGGAAACCATTAGGGGCGTTAATGGTGATGTTACCGCCATCGCCGCCTGCTTGAGCAGTGCCCGCACTGGTGGAGATTTGGTTGTTGCCACGCAGCAAGAGTAACAAGTCTTGGACTCGTAAGTTGATGTTACCACCATTACCAGATGCAGTTTTAGCTTGGATACCAGCTTGGTTATCTAGCTTAATAGAGTTAGAGGTAACTTCAATGTCTCCAGCAGTTCCCTGTCCCAAGCTGTTAACATTTAGTTGAGCGCCACCAGTTAGAGAAAGTGAGCCAGTAGTGATGTTGATGTCACCTCCGTTGCCCACCGCTTGTG
>NZ_JCACKO010000135.1:0-50098 GCF_059505445.1 Brasilonema angustatum
TAAATTTAGTAACTGCCTTTTGTTCGTTTTACTTTGACATCCAATATCCACAAAACTAAAGAACCCAGAAACTCACTGAGTAAACGCGCAGTTGAGCGGAAAAGTTTCCTTCAAACTGACACCAACCGTCTCTACTAGCCCCTCAGTAGTTATTTTCATAAGAGTTTTATACACTCATCTCTAGCATTCGTTGAATTGGTCGCAATGCTGCCATGCGAATATTCTCTGGCAAGGTGATTTCGGGAGAGCGATTTTTCATCGCACTGTAGAGTTTTTCTAAGGTATTTAACCGCATAAAAGGACACTCGTTACACGCGCAGTTATTCAATGGTGGTGCGGGTATAAAGTGCTTGTAAGGCGCTTGTTTTTGCATTTGGTGAATGATTCCAGGCTCTGTAGCAACGATAAATTCTTGGGAAGGGCTTTGTTCACAATACTTGAGTAAAGCCGCTGTAGAGCCGATGAAATTTGCGTGGCGCAAGACACTAGTTTCACATTCTGGATGGGCGATCGCCTCTGCTTCTGGGTGTGCGATTTTTAACTGTACAATTTTCTTTTCAGAAAAGGTTTCATGGACAACACAGCTCCCTTCCCAAAGCACTAAATCTCGCCCAGTTTTTTCCATAACATACCGTCCTAAATTCCGGTCTGGGGCAAAAATAATTGGCTGATCCATAGGAATCTGCTGGACAATTTTGACGGCGTTGGAACTAGTGCAGATAATATCGCTCATTGCCTTAATATCAGCAGAGCAGTTGATGTAAGAAACCACCAAATGGTTTGGGTGTGCTGCTTTAAAAGCTGCAAACGACTCTGTTGGACAACTATCGGCTAAAGAACAACCAGCATTTAAATCTGGTAAAAGAACCATCTTGTCGGGATTAAGAATCTTTGCAGTTTCTGCCATGAAATGGACACCAGCAAAGACAATGACATCTGCATTTGTATCAGCTGCAGCTTTGGCAAGCTGTAACGAATCTCCAATAAAATCTGCAATATCTTGAATGTCGGGTTCTTGATAGTAGTGTGCCAGGATAACCGCATTGAGTTCTTGTTTAATAGTCTCAATTGCTGCAAATAAGTCTAGTGGTAGATCACCCTGTTCGGTTTTTTCTCGTTGAGCAAGTGCAGTCGTAAACACAGTTAGACGTTACTGAATGTTACAAGTTTTTGTCTGGTGGATTTAATTATAGTAGTTTTTACCAAAAATGTTTGAGGGGTAATGCTCCTCTGTGAAATTGTGTGAAGAATAATTCAGAACGCACCAACTCAGCTTGGGCACTTGTTATGAGCAATTGGTGACCCGCGACTCAGCATGTTGACCACATGCATCAAATATTTGCTGAAAGCTTGTACCTTCCTACATCGCACTGATTAGGGAGATCCAACAAAAAAAATATCCAACCTAAGCCCTCCCTTGCCCGCTACGCGAACAACAACGAGACTACGACTAATTAACGAGTTTAGGCTGTTTCCAGCCCAGAGGGCTGGAAACAAGGTTGGATATTTTTTCGCATGTTTGTGCCTTACGCACAGAACTCATGCAGCAATCGGTGATATCTAAACTTCTTTTATTTTTCTGAGTTGGTGCGTTCTGTCTTGGTCAAAATCCTCTAATTTTCCTATGCTGGAAACAGATGGCAAGGAAAGTGGCATGACCAGTCAGAAAACAAACTCAAAAAATTTGAAAATTGCTGTAGTAGGAGATGTTCACGACCAATGGGAAGAAGAAGACGGTATTGCACTCAAGCATCTGGGTATTGACTTAGTACTGTTTGTTGGAGATTTTGGCAATGAGTCGGTGGAAGTGGTAAGAGCGATCGCATGCCTTGACATTCCCAAAGCAGCAGTCATGGGGAACCACGATGCCTGGTACACTGCCACAGAATGGGGACGCAAGAAGTGTCCTTACGACCGCACCAAGGAAGACTGGGTACAGCAGCAACTAGATTTATTGGGTGAAAGCCAAATCGGTTACGGTAAGCTAGATTTTCCAGATCTAAATTTAACGGTTGTTGGAGGTCGTCCGTTTAGTTGGGGTGGATCAGAGTGGAAATATAGTGATTTCTACCAACAGTGGTATGGTGTGACTAGTTTTGAAGAGTCCACAACGCGAATCGTGTCAGCAGTTAAAAGTGCAGCTTACCAAACGATAATTTTTATAGGTCACAACGGTCCTACAGGGTTGGGCGATCGCCCAGAAGATCCCTGCGGCAAAGATTGGCACCCCATAGGGGGTGACTTTGGCGATCCAGATTTAGCTGAGGCGATATCTCAAACTATCACAACTGGTAAAATTATTCCCCTCGTCACATTTGGTCATATGCACCACAGCCTGCGACATACAAAGAAAGAGCCGCGAAAGCGCATTTTTAGAAGTCCAGAGGGGATAGTTTACTTGAACGCCGCAAGTGTACCCAGGATTGTAGAACATGGCAGCCATAAACAGCGTAACTTTTCCATTGTGCTGCTGGAAGATGGTGTGGTCTCCCAAGTCTCCCTCGTCTGGGTTGGAAAGGATTTGAGCATTATATCTGAGGAAATTCTTTATAAAAAACCTAGTCCAGTAGTGCAAACTGCATAGAGAATGAGATATAATTCGTATCTGGTTGGCTTAGTTTTTGGCTGACCGCTGACAGCTAAACGCTGACAGTTTTACTGGAGAGGTGGCAGAGTGGTCGATTGCGTCCGACTTGAAATCGGATGAACCGAAAGGTTCCGGGAGTTCGAATCTCCCCCTCTCCGTTGAAAGATTTGTGATGACTTGATTGAGCGTAACAGCACAAATTAGGCATTTGATCACCTGTAATAATATTTAGGTGAGATTTAAGTTGTTTCCCTTAAAACTTTATAGCTTCCTCCGCGTTCCTTAGCTCTTTGCACAGGCTTGTTAGTTGCCTCCTGAGCAATTTTTTCCCAATCTGCTTGCTCTAATACTGCATCCAGCACATCAGAGATATTACAACGTTGCTCATATGCAATTCGTCTGAGAATATCGTGATGTTCTGGCTGAATATATACGGGCTTTCTTTGTGTCTGTGCCATTTGCCCTTTTAGGATAAATAGTTTTTCTCAGTATACCTTAGCTAAATAGCTGTATTGACAATTGGCTAATTAGCTAATCTAATAATGAAGAGACGGCTTACCTCTGCCTAAGTATGTATAAACAGCTAGATTTGTTTGAACTGCCCTACCTGGAACCAAAGGTTCTTGAACCTATTACAACCACAAAAACCGTCATTGAGTTATTTGCTGGGGCTGGTGGTTTGGCACTTGGTTTAGAAAAGGCTGGACTGGTAGCCAAAGCACTAATTGAAATTGACAAAGACGCAGCAGCAACACTTCAGCATAACCGTCCAAAATGGAATGTCATTCAGGCTGATGTGTCTAAAGTTTCTTATGCAGGAATGAGTGCAGACGTTGTAACTGGAGGTTTTCCTTGCCAACCTTTCAGCTTGGCAGGTAAAGGTTTAGGGTTTGAAGATACCCGTGGAACCTTATTTTATGAATTTGCTCGTTGTGTTAAAGAGGTACAGCCTAAACTATTTCTGGCTGAAAATGTCAGAGGTTTAATAAGTCATCAGAAAGGAAAAACACTGAAAACAGTTCTATCTGTTCTGGAATCTCTTGGTTATAACGTCCAGTATCGTTTACTAAATGCAGTTAACTATGATGTTCCTCAAAAGCGAGAAAGAGTCATCATTGTCGGAACTCGTCCAGATATTCGCTTTCAGTACCCTGGTCCTTGTTCTAAAATTCTGACTTTGAGAGATGCCTTGAAAGATGTTCCACCTTCTGAAGGAATGAAATACAGTCCTAAGAGATCTCAAGTTTTAGAGTTAGTTCCACCAGGCGGCTGCTGGCGAGATTTACCTGAAGATATTCAAAAAAGCTACATGATGAAAAGCTACTATCTCACAGGTGGACGTACTGGCATGGCACGTAGAATTTCTTGGGATGAGCCAAGTCTAACTCTGACTACCTCTCCTTCGCAAAAACAAACGGAACGCTGTCATCCGGAAGAAACTAGACCTTTTACAGTAAGGGAGTATGCCCGAATTCAAACTTTTCCCGATGATTGGGAATTTATCGGTGGTGTAGGCTCAAAATATAAACAGATTGGTAATGCAGTTCCTGTAAATTTTGCTTATCACTTAGGAAGAGCTATAGTTAACGTGCTAGAAAATGCATGCCATTGATTTATTACGTCAGTAAGCCCTATCAAATATGCTTCTATAGCTTGCTAGCTGTTGCTTACTGAGTCTATCAAGTTCGGAAACTTCACAGATCACGTCTGGTAATACATCAAAAAGCATACTTAATGCTCCTGGTACACCAGTTGCCAAATCGTAAAATGCTTGACCACTGATTTGTCTGATTTTTTCATTTAAAGGTCTTCTTGTGCCAGTAGTCCTATCTGAAGGAGTAAAAGGTTTATTGTATAGTTCTTTTCTACTAGGAATAATTTCCACATAGTATGCTGTAAAACCTTGATAATCTGGTTCGTTTAAGCGGCTTGATAAATAATCGTATATTCCAAATTTATCGCTTCCTTTAACCGTGTTATGTTTATTTTTAATTTCCGCAAAAATTTGCTTTGTATCGTTACAGATATCGAATCCTTTAGGAAGTACTCGCCAGCCAGGAATACTACCTAAAATATTCTGATGAAAATAACCTATTTGATTTTGTACAGTTTTTTGAGTTTGTCTAGCTCTTTCCATTTTGAGCCAATCATCTAAGTTAAAACCTTGCACAGCACCATCAAAAATAGCTGAAAATGGATCGAGCACATTTTTATACATTGCTTCTTCAGCTTTTTGTTGAGTTTCAAGAATACAGTCAACAACTTTTTTGACGGCAGTTTTAAGGTCATCATCGGCTATATAAGAAAGATAACTCATGGTCAATAATTAAGTAGTTCTAACAATTGTATATACTAACCAATCCTCAGTTATACCTCAGCACAATCAGGGTAATGGGTTCGACTAGTTCAAACTTTGTGTAGTAGAAATTTGCCATTGCGCTGTTGAGAGCGATCTGCCTCACGCTCATGCTGAGCGCTTTGCGCGTGAGGCAAGCTAAGCTATCGCCCTCCTTTTCCCCTCCAACCCACGCCAATTGCATCGTGCTATCATGTCCAATATCAACAAGGAGTTTGACAGATGGCTATCCTTCATGACCTAGATTTACCTGATAAATTGTATTAAAAACTACAAGAAATAGCAACAGCCGAAAACAGCTCAATCAACGCTCAAGTCATCACTCTATTACGAAATGCTTTGTCACCAGTTGAGATACAGCGCAGGGAAGAACAGAGGCGACGAGATGTACCAAAAATTTTGGAACAAATACGTCGTCGTCGTGAGAGTCGTAGGACTGATGTCGAATGGCCCGATAGTACAGTCTAATCCGAGAAGACCCTGACAGATGTAACTTACCCTCACCTCATCTGCAACCTCACTGCTGAGCACTTTCTGAAAAAATATTACAAAAATTTAAGCTAACTCCGCATATCTGCTGAACTCAACCAACTACGTAGTTCCGTGTATTCGCACTAGTAAGTATCAGATTGCCAGTGCTAGCCTGACAGCATTACTCAAAATACTTTTCTTGTATAAGAATTTGAACTAGTACAGGCAGGGACTAAATGATTGTTGGGCATGAGGAACAAAGTAGCAAATTTATCACGACGGAACCGTTAAAAGCTAGCAGTGAAGCAGGTGAGCAGAAAGTTTGGGATGCTGTTAAGAGTGCTTTTTCTGATAGAAACTGTATTGGCTACTGGCGTTATCCAATTTTCTCGAAGGTGGGAGAGATTCGTAAGGAACCTGACATTCTCATTGCTGATAGAGAATTTGGTTTAGTGGTTATTGAGGTGTTGCCAGTTGCGATTGAGCAAGTTGTTGCTATTAATGGTGATATTTGGCAGTTGCAAAACTATCACACCACAGAAGCTAACCCTTATCAACAAGCCGAACATCAACTGCGAGCATTAATTGCATATACAGACCGTGAACCTGCTATCTGGCGCAGGGTTACCGGACGAGCGATCGCTGCATTACCTCTGATTACCCAAGAACAATGGCAACAAAAAGGCTTTGACCAATTACCCAACTGTCCTCCTGTGATTTTCCAAGACCAGTTAGGTAAAGTTGGTTTTACCGAATGCATTCAACAAACTGATCATGTAGTTCCAGGGGAAAACCTGGAAGATAAAGACTGGGAATTGCTACTGTCAGTTATGAGTGGGACACCCGTGTTTCGTAAACCTCCTCGTGCGACAGTTTCGACCACAGGCAAAACCCGCGCCAGTATTATGGACTGTTTGCGTCAAAGACTATACGAAATAGATTTACAGCAAGAACACATAGGAAAAGAAATTCCCCCAGGTCCTCAGCGGATTCGGGGTATTGCAGGTTCAGGCAAAACTGTGCTGCTATGCCAAAAAGCCGCTCATATGCACCTCAAGCATCCAGACTGGGATATTGCTTTGGTGTTTTTCACGCGATCGCTCTACGATTTGATAATTGGATTGCTGGATCAGTGGATACGCCGTTTCAGTGGTGGTGAGTTGCAGTATGATCCCAAAACTAATCTCAAGCTGCGAGTGCTTCATGCGTGGGGAGCAAAAGAACATCCAGGTTTGTACAGTATCATCTGCGACTACCACGGCAAAAGACGCGGAACGGTTGTAGACACAAAACAAAGACAACCTAACCGGGGTTTAGCAGACTTATGTAAACGGCTACAAGAAGAGGTAAAAATTGAGCCGATTTTCGATGCCATCTTGATTGATGAAGGTCAAGATTTAGTAGCCGAAGATGATTTGAAATATGAAGATAAACAAGCAATTTATTGGTTGGCTTATCAAGCTTTACAACCTGTCAGTCAGGAAAAACCAGAGGAACGCCGCTTAATTTGGGCTTACGATGAAGCACAAAGTCTCGATAGTATCGTAGTACCAAAAGCCAAAGAGGTATTTGGCGAAAATTTGAGCAATCTTTTGAGCAAGCAACCGCAATACTCTGGTGGTATTAAACGTTCTGAAGTGATGCGCCGCTGTTACCGCACTCCTGGACCAATTCTCACAGCTGCGCATGCAATTGGTATGGGTTTGCTACGTCCAGAGGGGATGCTTGCAGGTATCACTAATAAAGATGATTGGAACAAAATTGGTTACGAAGTTAAGGGAGACTTCCGGCGTATTGGTAAGCCGATAACTGTACATCGACCGTCTCAATATTCACCCAACCCTATTGCTGAACTTTGGGGCAACCCTATATTAGAATTTCAAACTTACGGTTCTCGCCAACAAGAAATGACAGTTCTGGCGCAGAACATTATGCATAATATTGTTCATGATAGTCTTAATCCCAGCCGTGATATCTTAGTCGTCATTTTAGGTTCTACTTCCGAAGCAATAGAGTTAGAAACTGAAGTTGCGGGTTTCTTAATGGACCAAAAAATCGATGTCTATATCCCCACTGCTTTGACTTTAAATGATTTAGTTCCCCAATGGCCCAACAACGACCCAGATAAATTCTGGCATGAAGGTGGGGTTACGGTGTCCCGCATCAATCGCGCTAAAGGACATGAAGCTGATATGGTCTATGTGGTTGGCTTTGATAATGTCGCTCGCAATGAAAGTGATGTCAATTGCCGTAACCAATTGTTTGTCGCATTAACTAGGGCGCGGGGTTGGGCAAGTCTGAGTGGTGTCGGTCATTATCCGATGTATGATGAAATGCGGCAAGTGATTGCTAGTGGTGATACTTTCACATTTACCTACAAGCGACCACCTAAACGGGATATTGGTGATGGGGAAGCAGTCTAACAACGGATGTAGTAGAACTTTTTGCCAATGAATACTGGCAAGTTCTCTTAGAACCTGCGTTGTGCAATAGTGACTACGGAAAGGGGAAGTGGTGATACGCGTCTCTTGCGCGTGTCCCCTTGGGACTCAGGGTCAAGCCTCCGGCTTATCGCCTTCGACACTTACCCTTGGGCGATGGCCCGTATCACGCCCGGAGGGTTTTCTTCCAGAAAACCCTCCGGGCGTGCTGAAAGCGCAGCCGGATTGGGGCGTAGGGCAGCTTCGTTGCCATCGCCCCAAAGAGCGATCGCACCCTTAGCAATCTTCTTGACTAACAAATATCTATTCTGAAATCTTATTCCTTGCTCGTTCTGCACGCGCCTGGGCTGATACCATCACCTCATCCATATTTTCTAGCATCTCACCAGGGAAATTTTCCAGAACTCTAGTGGAAAGAGCAACCCGACCTTTGCCTTGATCTAAATCTATAATGACAGCTTTTATTGGTTGACTAACTTGAAACACTTTTTCCAAATTGTCAATAAATTTCTGGCTCACTTGCTTAATATGAAGCAAAGCGCTTGTGCCATCTAAATCTACAAACACGCCAAAGGGTTTGATACCAGTTACTTTTCCGGACACTAGCTGACCAATTTCTAACATACTGAAGCTAGCAGATTGGGTTGCGATGCGCTGGGAAAGAATAAGCTTGTTGTTAGTACGGTTAACTTCTAAAAAGCCAGCAGTGAGAGATTGACCTTTGAGTGCTTCTAAATTATCTCGCTCAACCAAGTGCGATCGCGGAATAAATCCCCGTAAACCCAGCACATCAACAGTCACTCCACCCTTATTTAAATTCATTACCCGCACTTGTGTTGTTTGGGAATTCTCTTGCATTTGCGCAAGTCGTTCCCAAATCTGCTTGATTTCTAATTGCCGTCGCGAAAGGGTGACTTGACCTTCTGCATCTTGATCTCTGATGATTAAGAATTCTAAACTCTCATTTAGTGGCAGCACCTCCGATAAATTGGTTACTGCTCTCAAAGAAGCCTCATCGCGGGGAATAAACGCTGACGATTTGCCACCAATATCGACATATGCCCCATCTGAATCAAGTTGGAATACTCTGCCATGCACCACTTGCCCCTTTTGAAACTGATAATCGTGTGTTTCGAGTGCTTTGGCAAAGTCGTCCATTGTAAATGACGAATCGGCTTTTTGAGAAAACTTGGCTTCGGAATCCATGACTCTTAAAGATAAATTGCTATTCTAGCTAACGCCACTGAAGTTTGATTCAACACCAAACAACACTATTCGAGTGACTATGATTGCTTATAAAAACTGTCCTTAGTCATTTGTTATGACTCATGACTAGGGACTAGCTTAAGGCAAAGCGGACGTAAATCAATTGAATAGTTATAGTTGTTTAAACAGTTGTTTTACCTGCTCCCAAGCATCGGCTGCGGCTATAGAATTATAACTGGGACGTTGGTCGCAGAAAAATCCGTGGTCAGCTCCATCGTAGCGAAACACACGATGAGGAATCTTGTATTTTTCTAACTCTGCCTCAATTTGGTCTACTTGTTCCTGTGGGATGCTAGCATCTTCTATGCCAAAAAAGGTGTAAAGCGTGCCTTTAATATCTGGGGTAAGCGTGATCGTGGGATTCCCACCTCCTGGTGTGCGAGTGGTGATACCAGCACCATAGAAGGAAGCGGTGGCTTTGATTTCTGGTAAAGTAGAAGCAAGATAAGCAACATGACCACCAAAACAGAAGCCGATGCAACCAAAGCCGTTTTGCTTTACATTCGGTAAAGTTTTCAGATAGTCAATGGCTTTTTGAATGTCGCTTAATAGTTCTGAAGCTTTTGTGTGCTGTACGTATTGTCTACCCACCTCTATATCTTCCTTGGTGTAGCCAGTTTCAAATCCTGGGGCAACTCTTTGGAAAAGTGCGGGTGCAATTGCCAGATAACCTTCCTTGGCAATACGTTCTGTTACGTCCCGAATGTGGGAGTTGACTCCAAAAATCTCTTGCAAAACTACAACTCCTGCGTAAGAACCTTGTTCAGAAGGCTGTGCCAGATATGCCTCTATTTGCAAATGATCTTGCGAAAGATTAACTGTTGTGGTATGTATTGCTCGCTCTGCCATAATAGTTTTTACCAGTTCTCTGTGACTATATAGATATAGCTATGTTGATCGCTCAAAGCAATGTCCAATCAAATTATCAACTACAAGTAACAATCGCACCAGAATTTTTCAATAGAGAAATTCAATATATGAGTAAAATATTTGACGCTTAGCAGTCACAGCTGGTCAATAAGAGCCATTATCACGCAGGAGATTCGGTAATGATTCAGTTTCGTATTCAGCCAGACAGTGAAATCCCCGCATCAACCCAGCTGTTTAATCAAATCCAATTTGCGATCGCCTCTGGACAATATCCACCCAGTTACAAACTGCCGAGTACGCGGGCGTTGGCAATGCAGACTGGGTTGCACCGCAACACTATCAGCAAAGTTTATCGTCAATTGGAGGAGGAAGGATTTGTAGAAAGTCTTGCTGGCTCAGGAATCTACGTTCGCGCTCAAGGTCATGAGGGTGGTAGTAAGCTGCAATCGCCAATTCTCAAACAATATCCTCAAGCATACAAAGTTGTCCAGCAAGCAGTTGACGAACTGCTCTCCCAAGGTTGCTCGCTTAATCAATCGCGTGAGATATTCTTAGCTGAAATTGATTGGCGCTTGCGTTGTAGTGCGAGGGTGCTAGTAACAGCTCCAACTCAAGACATCGGTGCTGGAGAATTGATGGTGCATGAATTGGAAGAATCCCTCAAAATACCAGTACAGTTGGTAGCTATGGAAGAATTAGCTGCTGTGCTAAATCAAACTTCCTCAGCTACAGTGGTCACACATCGGTATTTTATTGGGGAAGTGGAAGCGATCGCAGCGCCAAAAGCTGTGCGCGTCATTCCCCTTGACATACAAGACTATGCCAAAGAGTATAACCAATTTAAAAATCTACCAAAAGACAGCTGTCTTGCGATCGTCAGCCTCAGTCCTGGCTGGCTTCGAGCTGCTGAAGTTATCATCCACGGTTTACGAGGTGATGAAATACTGGTTATCACTTCGCAACCAAAAGATGCCTACAAACTTCAGGCGATGGTGAAGCGGGCACAGGTAATTTTTTGCACCGACAAACCCAGTTTTGCTGCGGTGCAAGCAGCTATACAAGTCGTTCATGAAGACATTATTCGTCCACCCAAGCTGATGTGTGGTGACAATTTTATCGGTAGTAACTCGATTAACTTGCTCAAACGGGAGTTAGGGTTGGGGTAATAAATAACAGTTAACAGTTAACTGTTAACTGTTAACTATTGCAAAAACTCTTGCACCCGTTTGAGGTAAGTAGCTGCATCTTCCAACATTGGAAAATGAGCCGTTTTTGGAATCATGACAAACTCAACTTTATCGTTGAGTGCAGCTGCCTGACGACCCATCTCGGCTGGAATAATTTTGTCATACTCACCTGCCACGAGTAGAGTAGACACACTCAGTTGAGCAAACTCCTGTGGCATCAATTCAGCTGCGGCTTTACTCACAGATGTAAAAATTGTGCCTAAAGCTGCATCATAGTCTGCTTTAAGAAAATCTTCTAAGAAAGCCTGACGTTCTGCCGCTGGTATGGAACGATGCAGAAATCGTGCCATAAACATCCGGTCAACAAACGGTATTTTACCCAGCCACTTTGGACGAAATTTGACCACGTAGCCACCGAACTTATGAAAAGTTGTAAATGCTTTTTCGTCGTACTCAAAAATACCACTGCAGGTCAAAATCGCTCTTTTCACTCGTTGTGGGTAACGGTTGAGAAACAAAGTAGCAATGGATGCGCCCATCGAATGAGCAGCAATATATACGCGTTGAATCTGCAACTTATCT
The DNA here is from genome assembly GCF_059505445.1 of Brasilonema angustatum. Lineage (NCBI taxonomy): Bacteria > Bacillati > Cyanobacteriota > Cyanophyceae > Nostocales > Scytonemataceae > Brasilonema > Brasilonema angustatum. The sequence goes on from NZ_JCACKO010000135.1 coordinate 11,761, forward strand.
AGCAAAGCTGCTAAGTCGTCAGCATATTCCTCTAACTCATAAGTTAACTCTTGAATTGCTGATTCTGCCTGCGGTGACTCCAACTCAATAGACTCAACGACAGATTCACTCGCTTTGGTTACGCTTGGTTGCCCATAGGAACGCCCAAATCCCCGCAAATCATAAAGTAAGCAATCAAATTGTTCTGATAAAGCATGAGCAGTACCCTGCCAATACCCACAAGAGCCAGCCCAGCCGTGGATAAAAACCATCACAGGTTTGTCCTCACTATCTGATGGCTTCTTTATCCACTCGTAGTAATGCTCAGTACCACGAACATTTGTGTAGGACATTTTTCAAAAGTCAAAAGTCAAGAGTTAACAGTATTTTACTCATGACTGATGACTGATGACAATTAAGCTGATTCTGGCTTAGGTAGTGTGGATGGGTGCATCAGTAGTTCGGCAGTAGAACGCTTCTCTACCATTTCCGACGTGACTGTGCAACGAGTGAGATCTTTACGCGAAGGCAACTCGTACATCACATCCAGCATCAATTCTTCCACAATGCCCCGCAGCGCTCTCGCGCCGGTTTTGCGGCGGTATGCTTCTTGAGCAATAGCTCGCAGAGCGTCTGGTTTAAACTCTAACTGGACGTTATCCATCTTCAATAGCTTTTGGTACTGCTTGACCAAGGCACTACGCGGTTGGGTCAAAATTGCCATCAGCGCCTCTTCATCCAGCGGTTCTACCACCGCCACCATTGGCACCCGTCCAATAAATTCCGGAATCATCCCAAATTTCACGAGGTCATCCGGTTCTAAATAGCGGAGAGTGTCGGCTGTACGCTTGTCTTTGGACTGACCTTCTCCTGGTTGTACAAAACCCATTGACTTTTTGCCAGTTCTCTGCTCTACAACTTTTTCTAAACCAACGAAAGCACCGCCGCAGACAAACAAGATATTACTCGTATCAATTTGTATACAGTCTTGATAGGGGTGCTTGCGTCCTCCTTGGGGTGGTACATTGGCAACTGTCCCCTCTAACATCTTCAGTAAAGCTTGCTGTACGCCTTCACCAGAGACATCTCGGGTAATTGAAGGGTTCTCGCTCTTGCGAGCAATCTTATCTATTTCGTCGATGTAGATAATTCCGCGCTGCGCTTCTTCGACATCCAAGTCTGCAACTTGCAATAATCGCAGCAAGATATTTTCTACATCTTCCCCCACATAGCCTGCCTCTGTTAGGGTTGTGGCATCAGCAACGGCAAAAGGCACATCAAGAATTTTTGCCAGAGTTTGCGCTAGTAAAGTTTTGCCACAGCCTGTGGGACCAATAAGCAGAATATTAGATTTTTGCAGTTCTACCGCATCATCCAAACCTTTGCCACTGGCTTTAGACTGAACCAGTGACAGCCGCTTGTAATGGTTGTAAACTGCGACGGAAAGTACTTTTTTAGCTTCGTCTTGACCGATGACGTGTTCATCTAGATACTTTTTAATCTCTCGTGGCTTAGGTATTTGATTAAATGAGAGATTAGAGGAGCGGGCACGGCGTTTTGGTGGTGGTTCTGACTTGGGTGCTGGCTGCGACGATGCAGCCGCATTTGTGTCGAGTAACTCCTCATCCAGAATTTCATTACACAAGTCAACGCATTCATCGCAGATGTAGACTCCCGGTCCGGCGATTAATTTACGTACCTGCTCCTGAGACTTTCCGCAAAACGAACATTTTAAATGGGAGTCGTACTTAGACATACCAGCCTCTTATTTCAGAATGGTGACGTTTTCCCCTGGTGAGGGAAGATTTTGCCTGGAGATGACTTGATCAATCAACCCGTAGTTTTTTGCCTCTTGGGCCGACATAAAGAAATCGCGCTCAGTATCGGCTTCAACTCTTTCTAACGGTTGACCAGTGTGCTGAGCGAGTAACTGGTTCAACTTAGACTTATGATAAAGAATTTCTCTGGCTTGTATCTCGATGTCAACGGCTTGCCCTTGTGCACCGCCTAGTGGTTGGTGAATCATAATCCGGGAATCAGGAAGAGACATCCGTTTACCAGCGGTTCCTGCGGTTAACAAGAACGCCCCCATGCTTGCGGCTAATCCAAAACATATGGTGACCACATCAGGACGAATCTGCTGAATGGTATCGTAGATTGCCATACCTGCTGTCACGGAGCCACCAGGAGAATTAATATACAGTTGAATGTCCTTTTCTGAATCTTCAGCATCTAGAAACAACAACTGGGCAATAATTGAGTTGGCAACGTTATCGTCTATTGGCGTTCCTAAAAAGATAATCCGTTCGCGTAGCAAGCGAGAGTAGATGTCAAAGGCACGTTCTCCCACACCCGATTGTTCTACCACCATCGGGACGATGTTGCTAGGACTGTTTAGGGAGTAGAGTTTAAAGTCATTCAAACTGTTAGGTTGGTAGTTTCCCGACTGCGATACAAGCATAAAAGAACGTTTAACACTAAGTGTAACAATAATTTCCACAGCAACTGCTGCCTTTTTGATCAGCCTGATTTTTGATGTGGCTATGTGTTAACCATTATGCCTCATATAAATTCTTATCGTGTAAAACAGTATCAAACCAAGACGGTGATGTGTACTGGTACTCAAATAAAGTTTCTTAAACTTCTACCTTAGGACAGGGAGATGGGGGAGAGTCAGGGAGTGAGGGAGGGAAACTTCTCACTATGTTTATCCTTATCCCCTTATCATCTATTATCCCTCTGTTGACTCTGTGTCAACAGACGCAGTTTGAGTACTGGCTGGAAGAGATTGTTCAACAGTTTCAGTTACTGCGACTGGTTCACCTAGCGTGACTTCTTCAGTCTCAGTTTCTACTGTACTCAAAGAACCTTCAGGTACCAACTCAATTGTTGAGCGTTCTAGAAGCCAATCGATGATTTTTTCGGTCAACAATTCGTTTTCTACAACCTCAAACATTCTTTTCTCATCAACATCTTTTTCAGAGTACTGCTGCATCAATTCTTTGACTCTGGCTTCGATTTGATCTGCTGACACTTCGATGGACTCGCGTTTAGCAATTTCCAGCAGCGCTAGAGAACGTTTAATACGCTCAACTGCTTCACCACGAGAACGCTCCCGCAATTGAGGAATCACATCTTGAGTAAATAACTTTCTAACATCAAGCCCCTGCTGAGAAAGCCGCATAGCTGTTTGCGTCAGCATCTCATTGACTTCTTGTTGAATCATCGTTTCAGGCAAGTCAACTTCTACGTGCTTGAGCAGTTCAGCTAACAAGGCTTCTTGCTGATGTGATTTTGTTTTCTGTTGGGCTTCTTTTTGAAAACGCTCTTCCAAAGAACTGCGAAATTCGTCCAAAGTATCATAATCACTGACTTCTTGCGCAAAGTCATCATTCAATTCAGGCAGTTCTTTTTCCTTGAGTTCTTTGACGGTGACAGTGAAAAGAGCAGGTTTTCCTGCTAGATCTTCGTTAACATAAGGATCTGGAAACTGAGCAGAGACTTCTCTGGTTTCTCCAGGATTCATTCCCACTATCCCTGTGACAAAGCCAGGAATGAATTTGTCTTCCTGCATCTCCAATTGGAAATCAGTTGCTTCGCCTCCCGGTATTGGCTGGGGTTCACCAGTTTCGTCTTCGCCTTCAGTAGCAGCTATAACCCCTTTGAAATCTACCACAGCTACATCACCTATTTGCGCTGATCTCCCTTCCACAGGAATTAATGTTCCCATTTGTTGGCGTTCGTCTTCTAAGGCTTTGTCTACCTGCTGTGGATCGTACTTCACTTCCTCAGCTTTGAATTGCAAGCCCGTATATTCACCCAAATTTGGTTCTGGTTCCACATCTACAGATGCAGAAATTATCAGCGCTTTTCCTGGTTCATAATTACTAATCAATTCCTCAAATGAAGAGCGTAGCTGTGGTTGACCGAGCACCTGGATTTTTTCTTGTTCTAAGGCTTGCTCAATGCCATCTTGAATAACTTCTTCTAGCGCTGCTGCCTTGATTCGAGTTGTGCCAAGGCGCTGCAGGAGTATCTGCCGAGGTACCTTGCCTTTACGAAACCCAGGAATATTTGCAGTACTCGCTAAGTTCTTAACAACTTTTTCGTAAGTTTCCTTGGTCTTTTCTGGCGTAATCTCTATTTCCAGACCAATTTGACTGGCGGGAAGTTTTTCCTGGGTGACTTTCATGCTTCGTCTCTATTATTTGTATTTCTTTTTACTTGTTGTCTACTGACGCCAAAATTTGCGTCTTTAAGTTAAAGTTTCCTGACTTGGATTAAAAGTGGCTACATGGCTTGATTATATCCAAGTGCGCCAGGGTCTCCTTATAACATTTTATCAGTTTACTTTTGTTGTCAAAAACCTTGACATTTGAGCGCAAACTAGTTTCCTGTTCTCAACTCCAAATTGTTTTTTCCCAAAGGGCTAACACCGTGATATCCTGGTTCTCAACTAGCAGTTTGCACGCCAAGGTTGTCGCATTGGGGCTGGCTGCTATATCGAACTGAGCCCTGCTTTTGCCTAGCTCCTGTGTTGTGAGAATAGGTTAGCTTATCGCAATGCTCTCTAAAGTCCATTGAATCATAGTACACCAATCATCTTGACAACGCATCTATTCAAGGATAAAACCTGTTTTCAGTTATGCAAAAGTTTAGCTCATCCAAATATTAAAAGATGATCTACTCTATAATAGAAATCTTAATTTTCACAAAAAGTTTCGTCATAAAGTATTGTAAATCGCCATACGAATCAGGATGAGTAACAAAATAAATGTATTAGATTAAAATAAATGTATTAGATTAAAAATGACAACTATTTTATCAACAAAGAAAACTATTAAAAGGTTTATTTAATGTCTGCTATTGCCATTTAAGCTTTGAATTTCTACAAGAAATTGCACAGAACATCTCGTAAAGGAGGAAGTCAATTTGTCTAAATCCTACAGGGTAGCTATTTTGGGAGCAACGGGTGCTGTTGGTCAAGAGTTGCTGGAATTATTGGAGAACCGTCATTTCCCGGTTTCTGATTTAAGGTTATTGGCTTCCGTTCGCAGTGCAGGACGAACACTGCCTTTTGAAGGGGAAAATTTGCCAGTAGAACCAGTGAGTGAAAAAGCCTTTGAGAATGTGGATCTGGTGTTGGCGAGTGCAGGTGGTTCCATCTCAAAAATTTGGGCACCAAAAGCTGTCGCGGCGGGTGCTGTGGTGGTTGATAATTCCAGTGCGTTTCGCATGAATCCGGAAGTTCCTTTGGTGGTTCCGGAAGTCAATCCAGAAGCAGCAGCGAACCACAAAGGTATCATTGCTAATCCCAACTGTACAACGATTCTAATGACAGTGGCAGTGTGGCCCCTACATAAAGTATCACCAGTACAGCGCCTTGTGGCTGCAACTTACCAATCAGCCAGTGGTGCTGGTGCTAAGGCAATGGAAGAGGTGAAAATTCAAGCAAGTGCTATTTTAGAAGGCAAGCAACCTGTTGCTGAAGTTTTTCCCTATCCATTAGCATTTAATGTATTCCCGCACAACACCCCTTTGAACGACTTTGGGTATTGTGAGGAAGAAATGAAAATGGTTAACGAGACCCGCAAAATCTTTGGGACTCAGGAGATCAGAATCACTGCAACTTGTGTACGGGTTCCCGTACTACGTAGCCATTCGGAAGCGATTAACCTAGAATTTGAGGTACCATTTAGCCAAGATTTGGCGAGAGAAATTCTCACTCAGGCACCGGGTGTGAAATTGGTAGAAGATTGGAAGGCAAACCATTTCCCAATGCCAATTGAAGCCACAGGTCAAGATGAAGTTTTGGTAGGGAGAATTCGTCAGGATATTTCTCACCCGTGTGGCTTGGAACTGTGGCTGTGTGGGGATCAAGTCCGCAAAGGTGCAGCCTTGAATGCAATACAAATTGCTGAGTTATTAGTAGAAAAAAATCTGCTCAAAGGGGCAGTAGCGGTTAGTCATTAGTGAGACAATCTGCTGCTTTGAGGGTATCCTACCAGTTCTGGCTCTGCCGTTGGGTTGTTAGTCATAAGTGATTTGGTTATGAGTGCCAGACAAAGGACAAATGACATAAAAAGAATGTGTAAATTACGCTTGAAAGTAATAGTCAAATAAGTTATCACAATATAACACCACCAAGATCAACAAAAAGCAAAGAACAAAGAACTATCTATAAAGAAGAATATTTAGGAGTGAAAAGAGGGTGGTAGATTTTGGCAGAGTTCTAACCGCTATGATTACGCCGTTTAAGGAAGACGGCAATGTGAATTATGATGTAGCTGCAGCACTAGCAGCACATCTAGCTGACAATGGTACAGATACAATTGTGGTATGTGGAACTACGGGAGAATCTCCTACCCTGAGTTGGGAGGAAGAATACCAGTTGTTTTCTGTTGTATTGCAGGCGGTGGCGGGAAAAGCTTTTGTGATAGCAGGCTGTGGCTCTAATTCAACAAAAGAAGCAATTGCTGCTACCCAAAAGGCAGTTAAAATAGGAGTACATGGTGTACTGCAGGTTGTTCCTTACTACAACAAACCCCCCCAAGCAGGGCTTTATCAGCACTTTGCTGCGATCGCTCAGGCAACACCTGACTTACCGTTGCTGTTGTACAATGTCCCTGGTCGTACAGGTCAAAATCTCCAACCGGAAACTGTTGTTCGGTTAGCTGAGATTGACAATATTGTTGGAATTAAAGAATCTACAGGCAATATAGATCAAGCAAGTGAAATTCGTCGCTTGACGCCAAAAGAATTCCAGATTTATTCTGGTGATGATTACATGACTCTGCCTCTGTTGGCAATAGGGGCAAAAGGTGTTGTCAGTGTGGCTTCTCATCTGGTAGGAAACGAACTACAAAAGATGATTCAAGCCTTTGATTCGGGTAAAATTCAAGTAGCTAGGGAAATACATCTCCAACTCTTTCCTCTGTTTAAAGCTTTATTTGCAACGACAAGCCCCATCCCAGTCAAGAAAGCATTAAATCTTTTAGGTTGGGAGGTTGGTTCAACTCGTCCCCCATTGTGCGAACCGGACTCACAAATAAGTGAAAAGTTAAAACTCGTTCTCAAAGAACTTGGTTTAATTTAATAGGAATATAATGAAGGCAGACGGGGTAATTTTCTGAAGATTTTTATAAAAAAAGTGCTTTATTTTACCAAAATATGGGTAAAACCCTGTGCTAAGACTGGATAAATATATTATGAATTTTGAGCTTTTAAAGCCGAATTAATGAAGCAACAATTGAACATCTGATAAAAAATCAGCTGTTTTCAGACTGATTTCATAACCTGTTTGTCTTGTCAGTTTTACAACAATTGATTGGCAAAGAACAATCTTTAAATTTCACATTTTTATCAACAAAGAACACTCTAAGGAGAATATGGCTAAAAACGAAACTTTAGCCGCCCTAAAAATCATTCCGTTGGGCGGTTTGCATGAAATTGGTAAAAATACCTGTGTTTTTGAGTATGAGGATGAAATTATCCTGCTAGATGCAGGGTTGGCTTTTCCCACAGACGGAATGCATGGAGTTAATATAGTACTCCCAGACATGACTTATATACGGGAAAATCGCGACAAAATTAAAGGTATGATTGTCACCCACGGTCATGAAGACCATATCGGTGGGATAGCCTTTCACCTAAAGCAATTTGAAATTCCTGCGATTTATGGTCCAAGACTAGCACTGGCAATGCTAGAGGGGAAATTGGAAGAAGCGGGAGTGCGCGATCGCACTGAGTTAAAAACCGTCCTCCCCCGCGATGTGGTGAGAATTGGCAAACATTTCTTTGTGGAATACATTCGCAATACCCACTCCATTGCTGATAGCTTTACTGTAGCAATTCATACACCAGTTGGAATACTTATCCATACAGGGGATTTTAAAATTGACCATACGCCTGTAGATGGTGAGCATTTTGACTTGCAAAGACTAGCCGAACACGGGGAGAAAGGCGTACTGTGCTTGATGAGCGATTCAACAAACTCAGAAGTACCAGGATTCACGCCTTCAGAACGTTCTGTGTATCCAAATCTGGACAGAGTCTTCAGTCAAGCCACTGGGCGATTATTTGTGACAACCTTTGCCTCCAGCGTGCATCGCATTAACATGGTTTTGCAACTGGCGCAAAAGTATAAACGTGTCGTGGGCGTGGTAGGTCGTTCCATGCTGAATCTGATTGCCCATGCCCGTAATTTAGGATACATCAAGTGTGATGAGAATCTCCTTCAGCCGTTGCATGCTCTGCGCAATCAGCCAGATGCAAATGTGTTGATTTTGACGACTGGTTCTCAAGGTGAGCCAATGTCCGCAATGACCCGGATAGCCAATCAAGAACATCCCCATATTAGAATTCGCCAAGGAGATACGGTCGTCTTCTCAGCCAACCCCATTCCTGGAAATACAATTGCTGTAGTCACCGTCATCGATAAGTTGATGATGCAGGGAGCAAATGTCATCTATGGTCGGGATAAAGGAATTCACGTCTCTGGTCATGGATGTCAGGAAGACCAAAAGCTGATGATAGCTTTGACTAGACCCAAGTTCTTCCTACCAGTTCACGGAGAACATCGGATGCTCGTCAAGCATTCCCAAACAGCTCAGAGTATGGGGATTCCTGCAGAAAACATGGTGATTATTCAGAATGGGAATATCGTTGAACTCACTGAGGAATCAATCCGTGTTGCTGGTAAAGTCGCATCTGGTCTGGAACTGGTAGATACTTCCGGTAGTGGTATGGTTAGTGCCAAAGTGCTCCAAGAACGGCAACGTATGGCAGAAGAAGGTATCGTCACAATTGCGATGGCGTTAGATTGGAATGGCAAGCTGATAGCGAAGCCAGAAATTCACCTGCGAGGTGTTGTCACGAGCATCGAGCGCCCCTTGCTGCAAAAGTGGGTACAACAGCGAATTGAAGAAATCCTCAGCGTTCGCTGGTCAGAATTTGCTCCCTCTTTTGATGGTGAAAATCAAGAGGTGGACTGGGGTGGATTGCAAGGGCTTTTGGAGCGGGAATTAGCACGCTCACTACGAAAGGAACTGCATTGTCAACCGTCCGTAACTTTATTGATGCAAATTCCTGATGAACCACCAGTAAAAGTTTCTGACGGTAGAAGGCGGCGTACTCGTACTGCGGCTCAAGTTGCATCGTAGCTGACATCTTTATTCAAGCCCCTGGATTCATGAGCTAGTGCGTTGGGGAGGACAGTGCCGGGGTGAGGCAGCGCGGTCTTGGGGGTTTCCCCCATGAGCGACTGCCGAAAGGGTTTCCCGACAGTCGCGCACCTGTCCGTTGAGCTAGTACTTGATGAGGGTTTCCCTCACTTGGTATCTGGCGTCCGGGTTAAGCGACTTGTAGACGCCCGTTAGGCACAGCCGTGGCGTTAGCCATAGGGCGGCTTCCCGTAGGGTAGCACCTGGCGTCCGTGGGGTCTTCAATTTTGAATTTTGTTAGCGCAGCGGGACGCAGTCCATTTTGAATTTTGAATTCCCCGAAGGGGATTATCCCGCTCATGCATGGGTGGAATGGTGCTGCTATCCACCCTAATTTTTACTATTCACGTGAAGTAGAGCTTAAAGACGCCAGGTAAGTCAACCCTAATACGTCATAGATTGCAAGTTGTCCGAGGAGGATGACAAATTTATGATGCTGTTATCAACAGTTCTGTAGCTATCAGCAAAATTACTCATATTCCAATGTCAGCTCACCACTTTTCCACTGAGAGTGAAAATATGGGTAAAATCGCGGAAAAATGGGTTTTAAAAAATTGAAATTCTTGATTCTTAATTAATTTTCTTCCTTGTATTCTTTTTCTCTCCTACTTAGTCTCTCTTATCTATAAGTATTTTTTTGGGGAAGGTTGTAATATTTAAAAGTCACTATCAGCGTCGAATTTACACAGTTTTGCTCTTAGCTAATGACTACCTGAATGCAAAACTGTAGTATTTCTACTTACGCAATCAAGAGTGATGTCAAATGTATTTTATTTTGTGACAAAGTTTTAGTAAACGTTACACCTTTATCTACCCAAAGGTAGATGTCTTTACTAAAAATTTAATTACGTCAAGTGAAAAAGAAGATATCTCTACTGCACCTCTGATCAAAAGGAAATTGCGCTTAACTTGACGTAATATAGAACAGGCTCTGATGCCAGTAGCTACTCAGTCATCAGATCAGACAAATCATCAGATTGTATCTCAGTCAGGACAAGGTTCTTCCGGAACAAGTCGTGGCAAAGTTGTAAATGTTCATCGGGTAGTTCAAGAGCCTCAGTCGAAATAGAGGAGTGAACCATGAAGGTATACCATAATACCACAAAAAAAATATTTTTGGCAAGCTGGGTGCCGCTAAATCAAGCACAACAAGACGCCCCAGCCGCCCAGATGCATCGTCCTTCGCCTAAGCCTGAGTTTGGTATTCTCCAATCCATACGGCGATGGTTAGACAATGTTCCAGTTCGCGATCGCCAACTAGCTCATCGCTTGTGCAAGTTCATTCCTTCCCAGTGTCCTTTTGAGCGCGATGTGAAATTATTTGGGAAAACCCTGTTTCATATTCCGCCAATGTGCAAGCTCAACCCTGTTTACGAAGAGTTGGTTGGCTTACGTTTTCGAGCGCTATGCTATCTAGCTGATGAATGCGGCGAAGATGTGACACAGTACTGCTAATAAATCAGTACCGTTTAGTTAAGGATTGTTTTCGGAGATTTCACACGTGTAGAGACATTGCACGCAACGTCTCTACTCATGACCAAAAACTAGTGCAAGGAGTCAGAACTCACCAACTCACCAACTCACAAGAGAAAAATTCCTCCAGAATCAGGATTTTAAGCTATTCCTAACCGTCTAGTTATTTCTGTCATCCTGTACTAATAACTATTTACCGTTTTTTTGCCATTGTGCAATTGCATTCTGCGCTTGTTTGTATGTGGCTGTTTCCTCTGGAACTAAAGCAGCGGTTTCAATCGCAGCTTTGAATTCTTTTCGGTTTGCTCGTTGTTTGGCAAGACGCAAAATATTTTCACTCCATGAGTTGATAGATTTTTGAGCAACATCAAAACCTGGTTCATCTCGTGGAACTTTTTTAGCAACTTCTATAGCGCGATTGTAGGTAGAAGCCTGTCCATCCCGAATTAAGCCAACAGCAGCATCAATAAGGGTTGTATTGGTTACATACTGCTTTGCTTCTAGCCGCCACTGCTTAATAGATGTTTGTGCTTTTGAGTATACAGCTTGGTCTTTGGGGACTAACTGTGCAGCGGAAATAGCATTTGCATACAGTTTTTGTTTAGCACGAGCTTGTGCTAAATCTAAAATCATGCGGCTCCAAATCTTGATGTTTTCCTGAGCTTGTTCATACTTAGGATCATCATGAGGAATTTTACCAGCCGTATTAATTGCTTGTCTCAAATCACTCGCTTGAGTTTGACTCAGGGACATTTTCTGCAATTCCAACACTGCTTGGTTGGATTGTTTTGATTCGTCAGGAGTTGGAGTGACTTGTGGACTAGAAGTGACTTCGGGGATTAATTGGGTTTCTGGTTGGGTGAGTATGGTTGGTGATGGTGTCAGACTAGGTTGTGGTGATACATTAACAATCTTTCTGTTGTTAGCCACACTTGTGAAAGATGGTGGTAGTATATGCGCTAACCGCAATCCTGCGCGATCGCGCAACAAAACAACCACAATTAAGCATAGAACAAGCATTGTAGCTATGCTCCACAGTAGAACCAGCGGCAAAAATTGGTTGTTCGACGACTTTTTGTGAGGATGAGGGGATGGATCAGATGAGAAAGATGAGGGAGTATTTTTTCCTGCGACTTCTGCGACTTCCCTTGCTACTTCCTTGACTGTTGCTTCACGTTTATCCTCCAATTGTGGGGAGGCAGCAACTTGTGTCTGTCGCTTGGGTACAAAAACAATGACAGGATTTTGTGTGGGACGCCAGTAATGTTGACACAGTTCTGGCGTGCGAAAACTCAGGTATTTTTCTAAATGCGTTAAATTACTGCCATTACCGTAACGTAAAGCTTCTAACAGCGCGGCTGTAAAGAATCCATGCCCGAGTTCGCGACTTTCGTGGGAAAATTGCTCTGGTTGACAAGAAAGAATAGTAGAAATTTGTAGTTCTTTAGCTAGTTCTATTGTTTGTTTGCCAATGTGAGCATCTGTGTAAGTTCCGAAAGCACGGTTGATATCAAGCAATAATAATGCATCAAGGTTCGCAACTTGCAGACTCTGCATGAGCGATCGCACTTCTATACCCGTCTGTTCAACGCGATTGGGATCGCCTTCGGCGGGCATTAAATAATCTTGTCCTTTATAGTTGACGCCATAACCGCTGAAGAAAAACCATAATCGGTCTTGCGGCTGCCAGGAAGTCGCAGCAAAATCTTCAAACAGTAGTAAAATATTTTCTTTAGTGGGATAAGTAGATCTATCTCCAAACGGTGGCGAAGTCTCTGTAATCAGCAGACAGTGTTGCGGCAAAAAACCACCATTCGTCACCAAAAAATCTTTGACTGCTTCAGCATCTGCTTGAGCGCAGTCTAAAGGTTGAAAGAACTGATATTGATTGATACCAATTGCGATTGCCCAGTTTTTTGCCATCGCGATTTTTCTTACTCGTTGTTTAATTGCCTAGGAAAGTGATTGACTTTGTAAGGAACAAGGCTAACCTATGTCTACTAACCTTGTCTAATAGTCTAAGTGATTCTGATTCAACCGTTATAGGATCTGCGGTCTCCTCAGAGTCTAAGACAAGCGTGGAACTTAAGGAGTTGCAATTTTTTGGTTGCTTCAAGGAGAAAGACCGACGCAAACCATAAGATAGCGATTTCTACTCAACAACTCACTACATTTGTTTGTATGCCTTAGAATAAAAAGGTTGTCTACATTTAGAGTACCCGTTACTATGGCTGTTCCTAAGAAGAAAACATCGAAGTCCAAACGAGATAAACGTCGAGCTACATGGAGGCACAAAGCCACAGTTGAAGCTCAGAAAGCTCTTTCTCTAGGCAAGTCTATTTTGACTGGACGTTCTACTTTTGTCTATCCAAATGCTGAAGAAGAGGAAGAAGAAGAGGAATCATAAGACGACTATTCGGTAATTGGTAACTGGTTGCTTGTGGGATGTTAGTTGTTAGTTATTATCTCACTAACCACTAACTGGTTACCGTTGCCCTTTACCTCTGACTGATTACTTAATATTCATATGAAAATTACAGTATTTTAACAAAAGTTATTTTTCTGCAACTATGGTGAGAAAATTTTTTCACAAGCCTACAGAACAAGAAGGAGAACGCGTTCCTCCCGGTCAGCACTTGGCTAAGGGGTTTCCTGTATTAACCTACGGTGCGACTCCTCAAGTTAGCACAGACGAATGGGAGTTTCAGGTATGGGGTTTGGCAAAACCTGTAACCTTTACTTGGCCGGATTTTCTGGCGCTTCCGCAGCACGAATTCACAGCGGATTTCCATTGTGTGACGCGCTGGTCAAAACTTGATGTCAAGTGGACTGGTATCAAGGTTACAGATTTTATGAAACTCATTGAGGTAGACACCAAAGCAGATTATGTTATGGAACACTGCTACGGTGGCTACACAACTAATATCTCAATGAAAGACTTTGTGCGAGAAGAAAACTTCTTTGCCTTTCAAGTCTTCGGAGAATCCTTACCAGCAGAACATGGCGGTCCAATGCGGCTTGTCGTTCCTCATCTCTACGCTTGGAAAAGTGCCAAGTGGATCAATGGTTTAGAGTTCTTGGAACGCGAAGAGTTGGGTTTTTGGGAACGCAATGGCTATCACCGTCGTGGTGAACCTTGGGCTGAGGAACGTTACAGCAATTAAAAGGTTAGTGGGGCGTTACCCCATTGGTGTCCCCGCCCTACTGACTTAACTTATAAGTACCTATAACTTTTTTTGTTTTGGGATGACAAACAGCGTTGCATATGACAAGGCTAATTTCAGTCACCCGCATTTCTCCAATATAAATATTTTCCAGTTCTTTGACTTTATTTTGAAATAATGCGCTCGGCTCATCTGTAAATCTACATAAGGTCATGTTTCCAAAAAATACTGTATTAGAGATATATTTTTTATTATCTGGTACACCTATTTCTCTTAAGCCCAAATCTAAGGCTTGAACTAACTTTTTTAGCGTCTCATCACAATACCCTGTTAGAGAAACACTCGTTGGAAATAAAATTAAACCCTCCAAACTAAAAGTGAATGATTGAAATTTTGGAACTATTTGAGTAAATAATTCATGGACTTTCACCACATCTTCGTTTTTAAAAAGCGGAGGATTGTGGACAGTTCGTATACTTTTAATAGTTATATGCAGGCATTCACTCGAATAATAGAAATGGTGAGAATCTAAGCTTTGTAACGGAGTAATAATTTCTTTTGATATTGTTTGGGTAATGTCTTTTGGCGGAAATGTTAATGATGCTAGACAAATAGCGTCATCGTTTTCATAATCACTTCGCATTTCAAGAATGCTCAATTGACTTTGCCCTTGATAAATATTGTCTTTCACCTGTTGGATGATTTTCTTTTGCTGTGTGATGTAGTTGTCACTCATTATGAAGTACTTGTTCTATTACAAAGAAACGCCCATAGCTGGACGTTAATAAGACAATTCCATCTTAATAACTAAAATTGCTAACCAATAACTCGCTTTAGTATAGATAGCTTATCTTTATAAGGAGCGTACAGTAATTTTAAATCAAGTAAAAAGGAATTGTGGAAGACACTTTTGTAATGGGAAAAAGTGTCAAAGCTGGATTTGCCGTGATACTTGCCAATTCCACTATCACCTACACCACCAAATGGTAAAGATGAAACACTATAATGCTTCATTGTATCGTTAAGACAAACTCCACCAGAGGAAGTTTCCTTCAAGATTTTTTGTTGGAAATTTTTATTCTTAGAAAATAAGTACAAAGCCAAAGGTTTTGGTTTAGACTTAATTAAGTCAATTGCTTCGGTTATGTCTGTGTATTCAATCACAGGAAGAATTGGACCAAAAATTTCTTCCTGCATTACGGTGGCTGTTGAAGAAATATCCTCAAGGACTGTTGGGGCAATATAAAGTTCTGAAGGGTTGGTTTCTCCGCCAATGCGAATTTCGCCCTCTTTCAGGAAATTAGATAACCTGTCAAAATGTTTTTTATTGATAATCCTTGCATAATCAGAACTCCTTGCAGGATTGTCTCCATAAAATTCCTGCAAGGTTTTCTGAATTTCATCTAAGAAATTTTCTTTGATTTTTTTGTCTACTAAAAGATAGTCTGGTGCGATACAACTTTGTCCAGCGTTGAGAAATTTTCCCCAAGTAATACGTCTGGCAGTGTGTTCGATGTTAATATCAAAATCTACGATGCAAGGACTTTTACCGCCCAATTCTAGGGTGACAGGTGTCAGGTTTTTTGCAGCTGCTTCCATAATTATTTTACCTACAGCCGTACCACCAGTAAAAAAGATATGGTCAAACTTTTCTGCTAGTAACTGTTGACTTGTTTGCACACCTCCTTCGATAACTGTAATATAAGCTGGCTCGAAATATTGTTTGATCATCTCACTGAGAAGATGAGAAGTGTTTGGTGCAAGTTCTGAAGGCTTGAGAATTGCACAGTTGCCTGCTGCAATTGCACCTACTAATGGTGAGATAATTAAAGAAAATGGATAGTTCCAAGGACCAATAATTAAAACCACTCCTAGCGGTTCTGGATAAATGCGTGCCGATGCAGGAAATAATTGTAGGGAAACAGGTGCTTTCTTAGGTTTCGTCCAAGTTTTAATATGCTTGATAGCATAGCTAATTTCTTGGATGACTCCAATTTCTGTGGCATAACTCTCAAATTCTGGTTTATTTAAGTCTGCTTTTAGTGCATTGATAATTGCGTCTTTGTGCTCAGTGACTGCTTGTTTTAAAATTTTCAGTTGCTCAAGTCGAAAATTAATGTCTTTTGTCTGACCAGTATTGAAATAAGTGCGTTGTTTGTGGATAATATCGGCAATTGACAGTTCTTGAGAAATCATTGTTCTTGTCCTCGTTAGCTAAGTTTAATCAATTCTTCAGTAGTGCTAAATTTTATGAAAATTCTGAGCGATGAGTACGGAAGTTCTTTTTGCTAATTTTCAAAATTGTACTTAATATTCAGTACTCAGGATTGTTTGAGTGAAAGTGTGTTGTTTGCCCATATCTGATTTATAACGAATTATAGATAAGCAATAATAATTACTGTTTGATGGGCAAACGTACAATGAATACACTCCCTTTGCCGACTTCTGAATTCACGAGAATCGTGCCTTGATGTGCTTCGACAATTCGTCGCGAAAGGTACAGTCCTAAGCCACTACCAGAATGATTATGACTTCCTTGGCGAAATCGTTCAAATAAAGTGAGTTGTTCTTTAGGAGAAATGCCTCGACCTGTATCTGTGATTTTAACTGTTATGCAATTATCTGAAGGAGTCGCTGGAGTGATGCTGATGGTTATTTCGCCGGTGTCAGTAAATTTGACAGCGTTACCTATCAAGTTGGTGAATAGTCTGTGGAGTTCTAAGCGATCGCCCATCACTGTACTACTCCCTGAGTCCTCACCTAAATCTAAATTGACTGCAAGCTGCTTTTGATCTGCTAGAGGACTCAATTCTTGTGAAACTTCTTCTAGTAACTGACTGAGATTAACTGGTTGAAACGCCAGAGTTTTGCGACCTGCTTCAAAGCGATAAACTTCCAGTAAGGTATTTACCATAGCTAGCAAATTGCTGTTACTGCGAGCCATGATCTCTATCACTTCCTGCATTTGCGGTGACAGTTCTCCCAAAGCACCCTCCGCAAACAGCAACAGCATTCGATCCGCTGCTACCAAGGGTGTGCGCAAGTCGTGGGTGAGGCGAGAGGCAAAATCTTGACGTTGACGGGCAATTTCATCGCGTTCATCTATACTGTGCTTGAGACGGAGAAGCGATCGCACTCGTGCCAACAATTCATCCACAGTCACAGGCTTGCGGATAAAATCATCTGCACCCAAATCTAATCCATGAGCAACATTAGGTGAGTCATGTGCGGTAATCAGCAAAATTGGGATAAATGGCAAAGTCATATTTTGCCGAATACGCTTAGTAACTTCATAACCATCCATTCCCGGCATCATCAGATCCAGCAACACTAAATCACAAGTCGATCTTTCAAGTTGTGCCAATGCTGAAGCACCATTCGCTGCCGTGCTAACCGTGTAGCCTTCTTCCTGCAAAATCGTTTTCACCAAAAATACATTATCAGCAGAATCATCTACAACCAAAATCTTGTCAGAGTTAGAAGATTTAGACATACAGCACTGAAGAAACGCTCATTCCACAAGAAAGAAAATAGCTTTAGCCCTTGCTATTTTCCCCTTAACCAATACTACTCACTTATGTGGATATTATGTTGTTGTGGTTGCTTAGGTAAAGATTTTTGCGGTGTTTTGAGTAAAACCCAATGAAAGTAGAGTAAGAGAATCTGCTTTTTTAGCAAGTGGTTAAGGAGTTTAGCGATTGTTATGTCAGCCGTGAAGTCAGACAAAAAATTGAGGATACGTTGCTGTTACCTATGGCGGAGATTGAAAAGCGGCAGAAGTGAGGCGATCTTTGAAGAAAGTGGGCGATACGCACAAGCTAAAGCCTCCGGCTTATCGCCTTCCCAAATAGCTTAAATATCGTGAAATAAGTTCCAATGCTACTGTGGTGATATCCTTTAGCCTTTAGCTAGCAATGAACACCATTACTATCCAAATTTCCAACGACCGTTTGGTGAAGCTGCAAGAAACCGCCTCTCGTCTTGGCGTATCAATAGAAGAATTAGTGCTAATGGGTGTAGAACAATTGCTTAATCAGCCAGAAGCATCCTTTCAAGATGCTATGGACTATGTACTCAATAAAAATGCTGAACTGTACAAACGGCTAGCTTAATGCGCTATTTCAGCATAAAAGAGGTTTTACAACTTTATCATCGCATAATCGAGCAGTCTGGTGGCTCGGCAGGTATTTCCAACATCGGCGGACTCGAATCCGCCTTGGCTCAACCACAGATGACATTTGCCGGGGAAGAACTTTACCCAACTATAGTTGAAAAAGCTTCAGCACTTGGTTTTTCTTTGATTAAAAACCACTGTTTTGTAGACGGTAACAAACGCATCGGTCACGCTGCAATGGAAGTTTTCTTAGTGTTAAATGGCTTTGAGATTAATGCAGCAGTAGATGAGCAAGAGCAGGTAATTTTGCAAGTAGCATCTGGTGAATTAGGTCGAGATGAATTTACTGAATGGCTTCGCAGTCATATCACACCTAAATCAGGTTTTGCTAATTCTGTATAGATTTTTTCGCTTCCTTACACTGTAGTGTCTGGTTCAATCGCTTCTAAAATATCACATAACTTTTGCCAAGCGCTCAATACTTGTCACGTACCACATTCTATATGCCTCCTCGTCACTTCTCAATTCTTGTTTAAAACTACGCACAAACTCCTCTGGCAATACCATTATCCAGTCAAGAAGCATTAATTTCTTTTTTTATTAACGGGATTAAGCGATCGCTCCCAGCGACTAAATGCTTGGGAAGAAAGCAGCGTCAGGAATAAATAAACCAGGGCGACAGTGGCGTAAATCTCAAACGAGCGATAGTTTTCCGCTACAATCAGCTGCCCCTTGCGGAACAACTCTTCAAACCCGATGACAGCGACTAAGCTGGTGTCTTTTAGCAGGCTAATGAACTGATTGCCCAGAGGTGGCAAGATCCGCCTTTGGGCTTGAGGAAAGATCACATAGCGCATCGTTTGCACTGAACTCAAGCCCAGTGATTGGGCGGCTTCTGCTTGCCCCGGCTCAATTGATTGGATGCCTGCGCGGACAATTTCAGCAATGTAGGCAGCGCTATTGAGACTCAATGCGATCACTGCTGCCGCCAGACGATTTAAGTTGAAGGTGAAACCAAAATTCTGAGCTACAGCAGGCAACCCAAAGTAAATCATAAAAATCTGCACCAGCAACGGCGTCCCCCGGAAAAAATCTACATACGCCCTAGCAATCCAGCGCAAAGGAACAGATGCTTGTAGGCGAACAATCCCAATTAGTGAACCCCCGATCATACCCAGCAATACTGAGAGTGCTGTGAGTTCAAGTGTTACCAAAGCCCCACGCAGCACAACCGGTAGTGACTTCAAGATAATGCTTAGTGAGCTAAATAGCTGGGATACGCCTTTTTCGCTAGTCTGGTTTTCAATGGGTGATTTTTCTGGAAGTTGTGGCGGCTGAGTACCAAACCACTTTTGGTAAATTTTAGTATAACTGCCATTTTTCAGCACCGTTGCCAGACCTTGGTTAATCAGGTCTAGGTTGGGCGATCCTTTAGGTGTAGGAATGCCATAAAATTCTTCTGTAAGCAGACTGCCGACCACTTTGAGTCCCTTAAGGTTGCCGCTTTTTATACCATATAAAATAACGACGCGATCATTAAGAACGGCATCGACACTGCCATTGAGTAATGCCTGAAGGGTTAAGGGTGAATCATTAAAAGTGCGAACTTCAGATCCAGGAAGACTTTTAGCCTTGAGTGCGCCAGTCGTCCCGATTTGCACGCCAATAATCTTGTTCTTAAGACTGTCTAAATTGGTAATGTTTTGATTGTCTGTGCGGGTGGCGATCGCTAAGCCCGATTTGAAGTAAGGGCGCGAGAAGGAAATTGTCTTGACTCGTTGGGCAGTAATTGCCATCGCCGCAACTGCCGCATCTACAGTTTGCGTCTGCAACGCTGGAATCATACCATCAAAAGGTATATTTTTATATTTAACTTGAAATCCAGCAGATTGCGCGATCGCATTCATCAAGTCAATGTCAAAACCCTGCAACTCACCAGTTGCAGATTGAAACTCGAAAGGCGGAAACGTTGGTTCTGTAGCAACAGTAAGTGTTTTACCAGCAGTGGAACCGTTCGTGAAACTACAACCGCAAAGTAGAAATAGACAGCTTAAGCCAAGAACTAGCCAACGGATAACAGTCAACCTTTGCATATTTTTTAGACTTTTCTCATCTCTGGAGTTTCATTTAAAGGATTATTGCTCATTCCTTCAGGCGATAAATTTCCAGAGAACAAGTTGTATACAAAAAACCTGGTTAAGCAAAGCGAGTTTTTGACTAGTTAACCATAATTTCTGCGAGCAATTTTCTTAACCTGTCACACATGCGGGAGAGCCTATAAATGTCCAACTTGCCCAATATGTTCCAACGAACTTACTTGAATAGTCAGTAGAGGCATCCTGAACAAACCACTCAGGAATAACTTTTTGCTGTGCAATTTTTTTTTCCAAGCCGATCTGTAGGCACAGATTCTCGTAAACAATGTTTGCTTTTGCAGTTTCCAGCATTTTTTCTACTAACTTTTGTAGCCATTCCGCTCGAACAAACAGACTATGATTTGGATGGTTGCCATAATTAAGTCCTATAATTATGATCAGATATCCTTTGTCGCTTATTATCTTGTCCAGACAAAATTGAATGATTTCCTGCTCATTTTTGCGTTGTTGGCTTTCCTTATCAACTGTGTGATATATCATTCCGCATAGTACCACTGCATCAAACTTTTTATTTTCTGTAGCAAGTTTCCGCAGAAATACCCATAAATCTTCGCACACAAAGGTTCGCTTGGGGTATAGGTTTGAACAGTATTGAATGGCATATTCACTGTGATCTACCCCAACGTAGTCGCATTGAGAAGGCAGATATTTGAGCAAAGCTCCATTCCCACACCCCAGATCCAACAAAGAGAACGACCTTTCTTTAAAAGCATCCTCTAGAAAATGAATTGGTAGTGTATAGCGAGTAGCATTTTCCGGCTGTTCCAAGTAGGAATAACTGTCTGATTGAAAACGTTCTTCTTCAGACATTTTACGCTGAGGGTTATTATCTTCCATATTGTCAGGATGTCAAATGAATGGTGTGAAGAGCGGAAACTTATAAACTATCTTCTTGGTAAGGTTCTAGTGGCGGGTAAATTTATCGCCTACTTGACTATTTTACAAGTAATGCTACCCACAGTGCCAAAAATACGTACGTTGTATGCTCCATCAGGATAATACTTGTAAAATTGCTTCTATTTGCTGCTTCAGGTTTGGCAAATCTCGCTCAATAGCAGACCAAAAAACTACGTCTAAGTCAATTTCAAAGTAATTGTGAGTCAAAATATTTTGCATCCCGATCATTTGTGACCAAGGTACTTCGGGATGTTGTAATCTAATGTCAGCAGATAAGGCGCGAGATGCTTCACCGATAATTTGCAGATGTTGAATAAACCAAGTTTGAATCAGTTCATTTTGTTCAAAGCTTTGCCTTCCTTAAATTGCGTACTTATCTATACGTTCAATTGCTTCTAAAATATCACGTAACTTTTCACGATCGTCTCTCATAACGGAACAGCCTCTGTTAAAACCCGCTCCCGAATACGCTGTCGTAATCCTTTTTCAGTGACTACATCTACATCACGATCCAATAACTCTTGCAACTCCATTCCTCTATCCACCTAAGTCAAAAAGGCTTCGTCCCGGTTCCATTTCTACCAGAAAATCAACATCACTGTCTGCATCAGCCTCTCGGCGTGCTACAGAACCAAAAATACGTACGTTATATGCTCCATATTTAGCCGCACTGCGGAGGATTTCTTCTCGTTTTGCTTGCAAAAGCTCGTAAATATTCATGGTTTAACTCCCGTCTTACGAAATAGTTTAGCCAAATCAACAGCCATGTTTGACCATAAGAACGTCCTATCAAAGGAGTAATGCTTACGCACTTTCATCTCAAGCAGGAGTGATGGCTCATTTGCCTAGGGCGATCGCACAAGCTAAAGCAAGCGGGCTTATCGCCTCAAAAACCAAGAGCCCCAACTTCTGGTGAGAAGTTGGGGCTCTTGTTTCTCACAAATGATTTCAGACTGCTATATAGTTGCTGAAGTCATTATTTTGAACTTACTAGCGATCTGTATTAACTTTTATTGGCATTTTGGCTACTTTTCTAAAGCATGAAAAGATAGATTAGGGCAATAAGCCGTCATGCACATCGTGGTTGAAACACCGTCCCCCAGGTCATAAACCTGGGGTTTTATTTTGTCTATTGTTACCTAATTCATTTGGCAATTTGGCAACTAATGAGGTTGAAACAAGCTTATCTTATTAATTAATGCGGTCTTGCACAAAAGACTCAAAGTACACGACAAAACCCCTTTTCCCCCGGTTAACTACCGGGGTTCCTTACTAATTGTGGTCAAGGTTAATGTTTTAGTGAAAGTCAACTCCACATTTGGGTTAGTGGTAAAGGTCTATGTCAAAGTCAATGATGATGTTGTTGTCAAGGTCCGAGTTGTAGTAAACGAAAGGTCAGACTGATAATCCCACGCTTAGAAAGCGTAGGATTTTTTCTTCACGAGTAAACCTATTTATTGATTTTCTCAATCATTATTTTCTTACTCACTTCATAATCATCTAAATCGGGCAATTAAATACGGCGAGTTTTACAGTCCCTTCACCAAGCGAATATCTTGTAAAAGCCATAATCCTAAACTTTTGTCTCGAAAAATACCACCTCCCTCACTACATTGCTCATTGATCAGCTGTAGTGGTGTCGGAAAAGAAAAAGGGGGTTTTTCTAAATTTAGTAAACGCCAGTCACCTGTGGTAATATCTTCGTTCTCCTCACAATTAGGAAAAGTAGTCGTCAGTAGGTAAGTAATCTGGCTCCTTTTCATGTTATTGAGAGCAGAGAAAATGTCTCTAAACGAAAGATGCACAAAGCAGTCTCGGCATAACAATAGATCTGCTGTTGGTAGAGGTTCACTTGTCAAATCCAGTGTCAGAAACTGATGATTATGGCTTCCGTACCGCTTCTGATTCTCTAGGATAAGTTCGGACACAATATCTGCACCGATGTAACCTGAAACAGGTAAGTCAATGAACTGCATCCAACTGAAGTCTCCGCACGGTAGATCGAGGAGTACGTCCACCTGTAATGTCTTAAGTAGTGCTGGAAGTTTAGCTTCTATCTGTTGTGTTTGGCTGCTACTCGCGCCCTCCCCTGAAACTGAATCGAGTCCACACCAATGATTAGTTTGGTAGATGTGGCGGAACGTGTTGCTGAGTGAAAAGGTCACATCTAGCGATGCCTGTTTCTCGAAGTAGTAAGGATCAAAGGGGACGTTATCTCGCCGTTTGTTCATGGGATGTATTTATACTGGTTTTCTGTAAGGTGGGCATTGCTCACTAATCTCTCAAATGTCCATTACATGGCTTTCTGAGCAATGCCCACCCTACGATTTGTGGTCTATTCTTCATAAAATAAGAAAAGTGGTAGTTATTTCACAGAGCTCGTTGAACTAGCGTTATCCAAAGTTTGCACTGTCAGCACCTGTGGCGGGGTGGCGTCTGGCGGATAGAGGAAGTCAACTTCTACAAGTCTTCTTTCGCCTGGTTTCATATTGAGTACTACTAATGGTTCTCCTTGTTGTCCTTGTTTTTGCACTAAATGCAAGTACTGGGTTTGCGGTAAACCCTGATCATCTTTGTAACGTACTCTGACAGAACCCCGGAATAATACTTGCGGTGCTGGTGGATTCAAAAAGCGCAATCCGGATTTTGTTAATTTGTCTTCTTTTATTGGTGTCTGCATTGACACAATAACTGTTTGCAGTTTTTGTGTATTGTTATACAATGGTAGCGTTAAACTGTATTGTAAAGCGTAGTTTCCATGAGCACGATATGCTGTGTCAGGATAGCGCACCATCATCGGTGCACTTTGTATTTGACTCGTTCCTAAGGTACCGCGATCTAGGGCACCCAGAGGGTAGGAAAAGGCTTGTCCGGAAGTGGGTATGGTTAAATGCTGAGCTTTTGGATCATCTATGAGTAAGGCTTTCCATTCAGATCCTTGTGTGACTCCGGCAACGCGACCATATATTATTGGTTTGTTAGTCTCTTCGAGAGGGGTTGGTGTTTTATCGCGTGGTCCGGATAAATCACCATTATTGAGCAAATTTTGCCAGTCTTCTAAAGTAGGCACACGTTCACTCTCATCAGGATTTTTTGGTGCAAACATTGCTAGGCTGGCTGCATACACTGTGTCATTACTCCACAGTCGCATGAGTGTAGATCGACCATTTAAAGGTGGTGTCAGTCCACTGACAGGAATGGGTGCATTCAACAACATCCGGCTTTCACCAGGTGGAATGATAATTTGAGGAGGAAAGGTATCTTGTCGTTGTCCTCGCAGAACATTATCCACCACGCGATCGCCTGGTCCAGCAAAAATTGTACCTAAAATATTCTCACTCCTAGATGGCAACTCTATAAATGGTGCATCTGGTTGGCTTAAATAACTCGCCGCCTGCAAGATATTCAC
Source organism: Brasilonema angustatum (assembly GCF_059505445.1). NCBI lineage: Bacteria > Bacillati > Cyanobacteriota > Cyanophyceae > Nostocales > Scytonemataceae > Brasilonema > Brasilonema angustatum. Next base: position 36,174 of record NZ_JCACKO010000135.1, read on the forward strand.
TGTCACTGGTTGTTTTCCTGGGTTATGCAGGATTATCCCCAGATAAAGTGTCCGCGAGTCTTGTGGTGTGGGTGCTTGGGCAACATGGTGAGCGAAAACATCAAATCGTCCTTTAAAAGGAAAATTCAAGTGTGCGGTTGGGACTTTTTTGCCTGACGCTGGAAAGGTGGAAAGCAAAATTCCTTCCTTGAGAACTTTTTCAGGACTATTGCTGTTAAACACTGGGATGCTATCCACAGTCCCAAGTAAAGGGCGTACTTGTTGCTGTTGGACAATTTCTTCAGGCGGCGGTGGTGCAGAAGGAGTAATTTGAGCGAGCGGAAAAATTAGTAAGAATGGAAACATCTGTGTACATATTTTTTTCTTCAAACAGACGTAAGTAGATTTACCAAAGTGCCAGCCTGTGAATAATCAATAAAAAATCATCAAGAATTAAAGGGAGATTTTCTTCAGTCAAAATAGGAACGTGGACAAAAATGCAAGGGGTTGTGAGTTCGCGTTGGCGTAGTTCATCTAAAACAGAATAGTAAAGTCCTTCGCAAACAAATTTACCGCAGTCGTGACTAATCTCAACTGCCCTTGCCCCCGCCACTAACTTTTCTAAATTAACTGTTGTCTGCAACACAATTTCCCCAGAACTAGCACCAACTTCCACACTTAATAATGTTCGTCTTCGCGCCATCCCACAGCAAATGATGCAGTCTGGTTGCAGTTGGTGGATTTTTTCTATAACCCGAAAACTGGCAAGCTGCACATCCACTCTCAACTGTCGCAAGAAGGTTAAATCATAAGGTAACGAGTTAAGTCGGGAAACTTCTATCAACAAATCATCAGAAGAATTTGATTTTTGTTCAGGTAGCCAAGTGTCAAAAGATGTTAATAGAATGCTTTTCTTCATAAGAAATATTATTTAAAATAGAGATACTCTCCATAATAAAGTTAACAGGGAGCGAGTAAATGACGTTGATTGCAGTTGTAGATTACGACATGGGAAATTTGCACTCTGTCTGTAAAGGACTGGAAAAAGCTGGGGCAACTCCCAAGATTACTGATTCTCCAAAAGAATTAGAAAAGGCAGATGCGATCGTTTTGCCAGGAGTCGGTGCGTTCGATCCAGCAGTCCAACAGCTGCGATCGCGTGGTTTAGAAAAACCAATAAAAGAAGCTATCGCATCCGGTAAACCCTTTTTAGGAATTTGTTTAGGACTGCAAATTCTTTTTGAATCAAGCGCAGAAGGGACTGAATCAGGACTCGGAATTATAAAAGGAAGAGTCAGGCGATTTCGTAGAGAACCAGGAATTGCTATTCCTCATATGGGTTGGAATCAACTCGAACTGACTCAACCAAAAAGTCATTTGTGGGAGTATTTACCCTCTCTACCTTGGGTATATTTTGTTCATTCCTATTATGTTGAACCGCAAGATCCGCAAGTTTGTGCAGCAACTATCACTCACGGACATCAAACGGTAACAGCTGCGATCGCCCGCGATAACTTAATGGCTGTTCAGTTTCACCCCGAAAAATCTTCCAATATTGGGCTGCAAATTCTGTCTAATTTTGTCTCCCAAGTTTGGACACAAGTTGCTGCCTAAATACAATTGTGGTTGAGTTTATAGTCCATTGTTTCTTGTTCGTAGTCAAAAGGTTTGTTAAGAATTGATTGTTAAAATTTGTAACTTGAATACACGATGGGCATTGCCTACCGCGATAAGTGACTGGTGGGTAATGCTTACCCTATAAAAAAGGTTGCTAACTAATGATGAATGATGAATGATATAGCAGTTGCCAGTTACCAAGTACCCGCAGTATCAGTTACCAGTTTTCACTGTTCACTGTTCACTGTTCACTGTTCACTGTTCACTGTTCACTGTTCCCTGCTATAAATAACTGATGAGTTTAAGAATTTACGGAAACCGACCATTAAAAACTTTACCAGGAAAAGAAACCAGACCCACCAGTGCGCGGGTACGCGAAGCCGTTTTTAATATTTGGCAGGGAACAATAGAAGGTTGTCGTTGGCTGGATGTGTGTGCTGGAAGTGGTTCAATGGGCGCGGAGGCTTTGTGTAGAGGAGCCAGCCGAGTTGTAGGAATTGATAAATCCCATCGTGCTTGTGCTACAATCCAACAGAATTGGCAAGACTTAGCGAGTGCTGAACAGAAATTTCAGGTAATGCGGGGAGATGTTGTACAGCTTTTGCCAAAATTATCAGGACAGCAATTTGACAGAATTTACTTCGATCCGCCGTATGCAAGTGAATTATACCAGCCAGTGATAGAGGCGATCGCTCAGTCTGGGCTTCTAGATGCTAATGGTGAAATAGCGATCGAACATAATCCTCAAGATTGGAATCCTTTAGTCATTCCGAATTGGGAAATTTGCCGTGAAAAAGTTTACGGAAACACGGCTTTGACCTTTTACAGGGTAGTGGATTGAGGGGACAAGGAGATAAATCAATTCAAAATTCAAAATGTGCTGCGCACCGCTGCGCTAACAAAATTCAAAATTTCTTATGATCTCCCCTACCTCCAACTGAAGGTGCTATATCCCTGTGTCCTCGGTTTGGATGACTTTATAAACCGAGTTGATTGCCACGTTTGTATTGCTCGTAAGCTTTGTAAAACAACCCAGCTAAGGTTACAAAGATTAGACCCAGTACAATGCCGTCAAGCAAGGGTTCAACCACGTTAAATCTCCTTTGGTGCTACTGTTCAATATTTTCTTCCCATTATTGATTCTACCAAATTTGGCATAATTGCTTCTTCCAAAGTAGGAGTTAGCAAACTAGGGGTGTAAGGGGGTAAGGGTGTAAGGGTGTAGGGGATCCCCAATAAGCCCAAATAAGCCCAAATAAGCCGATAGAAGCCCAAATAAGCCGAAGGGCTTGAGTCCTTCTGGGTTCGGCGGCGTGGCAACAAAGAAGATCCCCTCTTCCACGCCAGGTGCCTCAAGTCGGGAAACCCGCCCACGGCACTGGCTCCCCTATACCCCTACACCCCTATACCCCTACACCCGCGCGTTCCGGTCAGGCATACTGCACACGTCAACTTAAGCCAAAACCCTTTTCAAATATCGTTTCCAGGTAGAACTGGAAATGCCGTCAAAGCAGCTTTGTCACTACTCACCGAAGGCAGCAAATAACCGCTTCTTTTCTCATTCCTTCCCTCGTTCATCCCCCTGCTGAGTTAGCAAAAAAACATTTGTGCTTGCAGACACCATCAAGAACTTTTAAGCTATGTGTATGAAATGAAAACTTTTTGTACACTTTGACTTCAAAAGTAAACATTTGGATAACCAGATTACCAAAACTGAAACTTTGATTTGGCGAATCATATTAACGGCGCTGGCGATTCTGCTAGTAGTCCTTGTGAGCATTTTTGCTGTTCGGATTATGAAAACTGCCGATCCATATGTCAAAAGCGTTCTATCGCTCAAAGGGGACCTAGCACTCGGACACGCCATCTTTCAAATCAACTGTGCCGGCTGTCATGGCTGGGAAGCAGATGGGCGCGTTGGTCCTAGTTTACAAGGAGTCTCAAAGCATAAATCCCCATATGGTCTCATTCATCAAGTCATTAGTGGTGAAACCCCACCCATGCCAAAATTTCAACCTAAGCCTCAAGAAATGGCAGATTTGTTGAGTTATTTAGAAACGCTTTAACGTGAGAGCCAATTTCCGCCAGTTTTCAAGTATAATGCCTCAGGTGGCGGTTTTCAATGGAAGACACCACAGCTCCAGACAGAATTAAGTAGATAGGTGGAAATAAACAGAGCTATGTTAAGAAATGTAAAAGCGCCTCAAACCCTTACTAATGAATGGCAGGTGACGCCAGGTGCTTCAAGCGGGGGAACCCGGCCAACGCACTGGCTCCTGTAGCCTGTGAAACCCGTCCACCCTTACGGGGAAGACCTCCGGTCTCGCTGCGCTTTAGACCTCTGGGCGTGCGCTTTGCGCATACGCCAGAGCCGGCACGAGGGAAACCCTCCCGCAGTGCTGGACTCACCGTACTGCCTCCTAATGACCAATGACTAATGACTGCCTTTACTAGTTAACTTTATTTGTACCGACCTACTTATCTTTTAACTCAATTGCTTTATTCATCTGATTAATAGAAACTGGTTTCCTTTCTGGTTTATGGCTGAGAGTACCAGACTGCAATATTTTGCTCTTTGCCCCTACGATATTCATAATTCCTGCATTTAAGTAGCCATCATGAACTGTGTACACCCTATGGCTAACGCCACGCCTTACGGCTATCGGGGAGAACCTATGCCCTGCGGGCACGCTGCGAAGAGCGGTTCCGCTAGCCCCTAAGGGGGCGCTGCGCAAATGTTAACGCTGCGCTAACACTCCTTATTTTCAAGTCAGGTAGCCGTAATTGATTCGTAGATAGCAGTAGTGGAACCCGGAAAGCTTCCTACTTTATAACCCACGCGGGCAGGATGCCCCGAAGTCGCTACAACGGGGGGAACCCTCCGAAGCTTTGATGCCTGCGGCAAGTCGCAAAGCGTCTACGGAGGAAACCTCCGCTCAAACAACTCTTGGCAACGCGCAACTCTTGGCACTACATTTTATATTTAATTCAAACCACCTACTTATCCTGTGCAGATTTAATAATTAACTGATGGAAAAAGTGATGACATTACCCAACTACATTAATGGTCAGTGGTGTACATCTAGTGCTATGGAATACTTGGATGTCCTCAACCCGGCTACAGCAGAGATACTGGCGAAAGTACCTCTATCACCTGCTTGTGAGGTAAACGAAGCGGTAGAAGCAGCAGCAGAAGCTTTCGTGAGTTGGCGACGCACTCCACCGACAGAACGAGTGCAGTATTTATTTAAACTTAAGAATCTGCTAGAAGAGAACTTAGAGGATTTGGCTCGTACTATTACATTAGAATGCGGTAAAACGTTGGCAGAGTCCCAAGGTGAGATGCAGCGTGCTATTGAAAATGTAGAAGTTGCCTGTGGTATCCCTATGATGATGCAGGGTACAAACCTAGAAGACATTGCCAGAGGTATTGATGAAATGATGATTCGGCAACCTTTGGGAGTTGCTGCAGTCATAGCCCCATTTAATTTTCCGGGGATGATTCCCTTTTGGTTCATGCCTTATGCCCTAGCATGCGGTAACACCTACATTGTCAAGCCGTCGGAGAAGGTACCGCTAACAATGCAAAAAATCTTCCAGTTGTTAGAAAAGACTGGATTGCCCAAAGGTATCGTCAACTTGGTAAACGGTGCAAAAAAAGCTGTAGATGCAATTTTGGATCATCCTAAAATTCGAGCAATTAGCTTTGTTGGCTCTACACCTGTCGCTAAATATATATATAGTAGGGCGGCGGCAAATGGCAAACGTGTCCAATGCCAAGGTGGTGCAAAAAATCCCCTGATTGTTTTACCAGATGCAGATTTAGAGATGACAACACGCATTGCTGCTGATAGTGCTTTTGGTTGTGCAGGACAACGTTGTCTTGCTGCTTCAATAGCAGTGACTGTGGGACAAATGCGTCACACGTTTACAGAAGCTATTAGTGAAACTGCTAAAAAGCGTGTGGTCGGTAATGGTTTAGAATCAGGCGTAGAAATGGGACCAGTGATTACAACCCAAAGTAAGACACGAATTGAGGATTTGATTCAAAAGGGGTCAGATGAAGGGGCGAGGGTGTTAGTGGATGGACGAGAACCGAATATATCTGGTTATGAAAATGGTAACTTTATACGTCCAACAATTCTGCAAAATGTTGACCCAGCAGGTGAAATTGCCCGGACGGAAATCTTTGGTCCAGTGCTAAGTTTGATACATTTAGAAACTATTGAGCAGGCGATCGCCCTGATCAACAGCGGTCAATATGGCAACATGGCTTGTTTGTTCACTACCAGTGGTGCAGCTGCGCGGAAGTTCCGTTATGAAGCAGAAGCTGGTAATATTGGTATTAACATAGGAGTTGCCGCACCAATGGCGTTTTTCCCGTTCAGTGGTTGGAAAGAAAGCTTTTTTGGTGATTTACACGGTCAAAGCAATCATGCTGTAGAATTTTTTACCCAAACCAAAGTCGTCGTGGAACGTTGGCCTAAGGATTGGTCGCGTCAATTTTGAAAATTGCGCCAGTAAGCGGAACCGTCCCGCTTTCTGTCAATTAACCCGCTTTCAAATAACTCTCGTCTCAACATCGCGGGGTCACCAAAGGTGTGGTGCACATTAAGCAGTGCATTCACCTCTTTTTCTGTATAAAAAATAGCAACCTCAAATTTTGACGCTAAATACTCCAACACCAACTTTTGAAACTTTCCTTTATTGCGCTTGGAGAACCACTCTTTCACACGTCCTGTGTTCATCAAGATAGCTTGTGTAATTCATAAATCATTTTGGTGCTGTGTCACAAAGAAAGAAACATTAAGACCAATCACGATTTCGTATCAATTTTTTGGAAAATCGACTCAACCCACTGCTAAAGTGGGCACTTAAGTAAGGGTCATTTCGTCACCATCAGTTATACTAGACAAACTTTAATTAACAGTTTTTCTCAGTAGTATTTCTATGAAAAAGATTACATTGTCACAGGTCGTGAAGGAGTGGAACGTGAAAAAAGCGTTAATGACAAAAACACTGTTCGCATCACTCAGTTTGTTAACTTTATTTGCCCCACAAAGTGCTCATGCTCAAATCATACCGCAACCTTGGGTATCAGTTGGTAGCAAAGATGGTGATGTTACCTATTCTGTAGGTGCAAGGGCTTTGAATTTGGGAGCAGAGTTAGGATTTGGTCCTGACGGTTCTACAGGTGTAGATATATTAAAATTTATCAATTTGCCAGTGGTTTCACCTTATGTAGGGCTGGGATACTATTCAGCAGATAAAGGTGTTGCTTTTTCGGGCGGGGTTCAGGTAAGCGCTACCGATAAAGTTTTTGTTGGTGTTGGTTACAACTCTGTTCGAGGAATAAACGGACAACTCGGAGTCAGGTTTTAATTTTTGTCTCTATACGTCTTTTTCCAAGGTATGTGAAATATAGTGTTCCACGTACCTTACCTCAACATTTTCCCAATCAGCAAGATAGATGATTAATCTCCTTTTTTAAAGCAATACGGTTCAGTTAATGGTGTTTGATTTTGTTAAGATCCCCCAACCGACGCCAGGTGCTACAACGGGGGGAACCCCCGCAACGCACTGGCTCCCCTTAAAAAGGGGGCTTAGTTCCCTCCTTTTTAAGGAGGGCTAGGGAGGATCAATTCTTAACTGAACCGTATTGTTTTTTAAAGCTAATTGATGTTTTTTCTATTTTTTTCGTGATTTATCTCTCAAATGAACTACTAAGATGCAAAAAACACAATTTATGAGAGATGAAGCAAAAAGCATTATCTGACAACTCATTTAAAATTTTTCTATAATAGTTGAGTGAACAGAAAAGCCATTGATTAGGTTTTCATATCAATTGTTAGAATTATCAGCTATTTATAATTATTATCTGATTACTAAATTTTTTTATAACTTATTTTTTGATGATTTATGGCATATTATTTCTTTCGGAAGAAAGAATCAAACGCCAGTTAGTAGTAGGATATGCTATATCTATCTTTCGGTGTAGATAGCAAGAATTAACACAAAATATGGCGAGCATCAAACATTAAACAGTATTAACTGTATTGACCTGGCAGATATCTTTTTATGGATCTAGGAGTAAGATTACTGTTTCAAATAGTATTAGAGTTGACACCTGTCATTGCAGCTTTAATACAAAAAAGAAATGAAGAACGTCCGACACTCGCAAAATACTTAGCTTCCCAAGAAATTAAAGAATTTATTCAATCTGTTAGCAGTGCTAGTCAGAGTATCAGTCATTCGGGAAAACTGGAGCAAGAAAAAATTCAGCAACAGCAATTAGCATTTGATGTTCAAAAAACACAACTAAAGATAGCAACACAACAGCAAGAAACAGCGCTCAAATTACCAGAAGTACAGAAATGTTTTGAAAATTGGCCTTTACGATTATTGCCTTCACAAATTTTAGAGTCTCACACTAAGAATCAACGCACTCCACTCAAAATTTTTCTTGCTCCTCCTAAAATAAAGTTTGATAAATTTGATAATCGAGGAGAAGATATTTTAGATATCGAGTTCATGTTAGCTGAAGGTTTACGAGAATTTATTAATCAGCATTATTCTCTACACAATCCAGTTAGACCGATAGAGTTTTTAGCAGGGGCTTGGGATAGTAAGCGTTTTCATAGTGAATCAAGTATTAAGGCTCTGTTTGGAACATTGAAAACAGAGCCTGTTTTAATTTTAGAGTCAGAAGCTGATGGAGATTATCTAAATTTTCGTATTGGTTATTGGGGAATTGGACAAGAGAATTATTATTATAAAACGATTTCTCGTTTACCATACAAGGAAATTGTTGATGAGTCAGCAATAAGTCGTGCTAAGAAGTGGAAAACAATAAGAGATGAACTAATTGCACTGGGAGAAAGCTTAGAGGAAATTAATCATCTTGGCGGAGAAAATGTGAGCAACTTGGCAACTTTGGAAAAAGCAGAAAAATGGAAAGAAAAAGGAATTGATATTAGTCAATTGGGCTTACAATACCAAGTGAATCGCCAAGATATTGAAAAACTCTGCCAGGTTTTGATTACGTGTCATACCCTTGCTGCAAGTTGGGTAGCAGATGCATATCACTTAGTTCATAATGATGTTCCTCCACTACTACCTGAATTACTACCGAGTTTTCTGACAAACACTATTAATTCAAAATTGCTGCAAGCGATGTCTGACGACAACCCACTTTACATGTATGCTACAGGATATAAACAACTTTACCAAGCCTTGGAAGTAGAGCGACATCACTGGATTCCTGATTTAGCATTGAAATTGGCGCAGACTTTATCGCATTTACTTGATGAGGTATGGGCAAAGGAACAGGTGGATTACTCAGTTAACACATGGTTGCAACTACGCCAAGTTTCACAACACAGAGAAATCCATCCTTTACGAGCAATGCAATCAGCTATAAAGATAGAAGATGAAGAATATATTGAAAAGTTAAAAGAATATTTTACAGCCGTTGGTGATAGTCAAAGTGTCACCTATGCTGAGGAATTATTGAATGCTATTGCTCAAGAGAAAGACAAACGTCAACACGAATCTGTTTATCTTAGTCACACCCTGATTGGACACTCTGATCAAGTCACATCTGTAGCCATCAGCCCAGATGGACAAATTTTAGTCAGTGGGTGTGCAGATAAAACCGTAAAAATTTGGAATCTTAGTACAGGAAAAGTTGTCCGCACTTTAACTGGAAAAATCGGAGAAGTTTCATCAGTGGCTATTAGTCCTGATGGAAATTTGCTAGTTGTTGGTAGCTGCGAACACCCTAGAAATAATGTTAAAGTATGGCATCTTGCAACTGGTAAATTATTGCATACTCTTTTAGGGCATCAAAAACCTATTAACTGTGTAGTGATTAGTCCAGATGGACAAATTCTTGCCAGTGGTAGTAACAAAATTAAAATTTGGAACTTGCGTACAGGCGATCCTCCAGCTCTTAGCCGCCCTTTGGGCGAACGCATTTCCACTCTTTGGCATTCATCCCCAGTTTATGCTGCTGCGATTAGTCCAGATAGTGCAATCCTTGCCAGTGGTAGCAGTGATCATAAGATTAGACTATGGAATCCAATCACAGGAGAACTATTAAGTACTCTGGGCGGGCATTCAGGTGAGGTGAAAGCAATAGCTATTTCTCCTGATGGTCAATTCTTGCTCAGCGGTAGTACAGATAAAACTATCAAAATTTGGCATCTTTGCACTGGTAAAGTATTACATACACTGACTGGACATTTAGATGAAGTGACATCAATAGCTGTTAGTCCTGATGGAAAAACTCTTTATAGCGGTAGTGCTGATAAAACCATCAAGATATGGCATTCGCAGACGGGAGAATTGCTGCAAACCCTTCCTTCTCCTGTCCCAGACGCTACGCGAACGGAACGCTACGCTAACATAGGACATTCACAGGTAGTAAATTCTGTTGCTATTAGTTCAGATGGTCGTTTTATTGCTAGTGGTAGTTCTGACAAAACAATTAAAATCTGGCTTAGGTGAACCATAATTAGTTTCAAACAGGTAAGCAGTGAATCTAAAATGAGTCAACATTTACCAATTGCGATTAAAAGAGGTTTTGTCGATAAGTCGTGGGGACAGGTGCATTACCGAATGGCAGGGAGTGGTCCTGTGCTGGTGCTAACTCACAAAACTTACTTTTCGTCTCGTAGTTTTATCAGGTTAATGCCGCTATTGGCTCCTCATTTCCAAGTCATTGTGCCGGATACTCCCGGTCAGGGCGAGTCTGACAATCCACCCACTCAGTGGAGTATTTCGCAGTATGCTTCGGCTCTGTTTGAGGTATTGGAAGCGATGGAAGTTGACGAGTTTTACCTGGTGGGCAACAGCACTGGGGCGGCAATTGCTTGCGAAGCGGCGGTTATGTGTCCAGCCCGAATCAAAAAGCTGGTGCTTTTTGGTATGCCACGTTGGAAAGATGAAGCAGCACGTTTTGCTTTGCGTCAAATACCACTTTTTTACGGACCGCCAGAGGTGAAAGAGGACGGCAGTCACTACACCGTCAACTGGCAGCGTATTAAACCACTTTGGGAAGGTTATCCCTCTGAATGTTTTGAGATATATTTTCAAGAAGTCATGTCTCGCACTCAGCGTAGTTATGAGGGCATTGAAGCAGTTTTGAGGTATGAGGAAGCCACCCGCCTACCACTAATCTCAGTTCCAACCTTATTGATGTGGGCGGAAGGTGACACTATGTTCACACCTTTTATTGAGGATACGGCTCGGCTAGTTCCTCACGCTACTACTAAGGTTCTGCACGGCACACCTATAATGTACCTACGTAACCCCAAACTTTACGCCGCAACCTTGCTGGAGTACTTGCAATCTTGAAACCTCGGTAGATGTAGGGACAAGCTTTAAGCTAACTCTTGACAAGCTAATGCCCTGACCTTATCTGCAGAATCTTGTTGCAATGCTGATGCTACAATCGCCTCTGCTTCCACCATTGTCAACTGGGCGATCGCCTGCTTAAATGCTGGGATACCTTGCGGATTCAAACTCACCTCATCCAATCCTAACCCTAGTAAAATCGGCGCTGCTAGAGGATTGGCTGCGAGTTCTCCACATAACCCCACCCAAATACCTGCTTTGTGTGCAGCTTGGACAGTTTGCTGAATCATCCGCAATACAGCTGGATGCATTGCATCAACCAAAGTTGCGACTTGCGGATGCGTGCGATCTGCCGCCATGACATACTGGCTAAGGTCATTCGTTCCGATACTAAAAAAGTCCACTTCTGCGGCTAACTGTTCAGCAAGAACAACTGCCGAAGGTATCTCCACCATTATCCCCACTTCCATCTTTTCATCAAAAAGCACACCTGCTTGACGTAGTTCTGCTCGTACTTGGGCTAATATTGCCTTGGCTGCTTGTATTTCTTGCACAGTAGCAATCATCGGAAACATAATCTTAATTTGATGTCCGAGACTCGCTTTTAAAATTGCCCGCAACTGGGTTTTCAAAATATCAGGATGATCCAGACAAAAACGAATTCCGCGCCAACCCAAAAAAGGATTACTTTCTTGTGGGAAATTCAGGTAAGGAATTGGCTTGTCCCCTCCCACATCAAGTGTACGAATAATCAACGGACGATGATCAAGAAGTTGGGCGATTCTTTGATAAACTGCTATTTGTTCTTCTTCTGTTGGCGGTGTTGTTCTTTCCAAATAAAGAAACTCAGTGCGGAATAGTCCCACGCCTTCTGCACCCAAGCTCAAACCTTCTTCAGTATCAGAGATACCCCCAATATTAGCGTATACTTTGATTTGCCTCGTCTTGTCACGAGTCACTGCTGGATTCGCCGCCGTTGTGATTGCTTGCTGATGAGCAAGTTGTTGTAGATTTCGCTTTGCTTCAAGTGCAGTTTGGATATCTGGTTCTGGTTCTATCCAAACTCTGCCAATCTCTCCATCCAGTGCTACTATAGTATTATTTGCGACTTGCATAATTTCTGGTGGTAAGCCAACAATCGCAGGAATATTTAATCGGCGAGCTATTATGGAACTATGTGAAATCGCACTGCCAGATGTTGTACAGATTCCCAGGATTTTAGTTGGATCTAACCTAGCAGTATCAGAAGGACTTATATCAGTTGCAATTAAAATAACTGGCTCAGATAGATTCAAATGAGTAAGTTTGTCCTCAGAATTTCTCAAATGGGATTCAAATCTACTTAGCAGTCGTAACACTCGCTGTCCCACGTCTACAATATCAGCAACTCGCTCTTGTAAATAAGAGTCCTCAATTCTACGATAGTTATTTGCCAACTCATTGACGACTGCTTGCCAAGCTGCTTCCGCATTTAAGTGTTGTTCAAAAATACGTTGTTGAACTGCCTCAAGTACCACAGGATCTTCTAGAAAAAGCAGATGAGCATCAAAAATGGCAGCTTCAGCGTCTCCAATTTGGATAGATGCTTGTGAGAATATAGCTTGAATTTCTTCGTGAGCCGCTTTCACGGCAACTTGTAAACGTTGCCACTCCCCTTCTATATTTTCTACGTGGTATTGCTGAATAGGAATCGGAGTGGGATGATAGAGAAAAACGGGTGCGATCGCCACTCCATTAGAAGCAGGAATACCTTGGATAAAGTGATCAACAGACGAAACAATCTGGTTTGCTGGACTAGTAGTAAGAGGAGCTAAAGTGGCATCTTCTTCGCCAAAGTTATTTTCGACTAATGTTTGCAATGCTGCCAGCGCCTCATCCGCATCAGAACCAGTAGCAGTAATAAGCAATTCGTGTCCTTGACGCACACCCAAAATAGAGACTTGGTTGATACTGTCAGCGCGTACTGCTTCAGTACCCTTAGTAATATTCTGTACTTTGATTTGGGATTGAAAACTGGCTGCTGTTGTGACAAATTTCGCTGCAGGACGAGCGTGTAATCCCAAGGGATTACGGACTGTAAGACGTATTTTTTTTGTCATTAGTCCCTTAGTAACAAATGACGTAGATACGTCTGTGCTTTGCCCAAGGATATGGCTCACGTTTACACCCAATTGAGTGGCTTTAGCAACTAATGCTCCCCTTGCTTGGGCCATCACTTGTTGAATGTTGCAACCAGAAGCTGCAGCAACAGCAGCTGCAATTGCACCTTCAACAAGTGGTGCTTCACACAGATGGACTTTTTGGCGTTGTTCTTCCGAGAGAAACTCAAGTGCCATTTCTGCACTCATCAAAGCGCTGCCCAAATCCATTAAGACAAGGACACCTTGATCATTGTAAATTGAGGCGATCGCCTCATAAACTTGTATAGCATCTGTACCTAGAGGGTTTTTTGGGTCGTCAATTCCTGCTGCAACAGCCAGGGAGACTTTGCGCTGAACCATTTGCACTGCCAGTTCCCGAACTCCTTCTGCTAGCTGGCGACTGTGAGAAACTATGACAATTCCAACCGCTGCCACATCATCAATTCCTTGAGAAGCGTGTACGTATCCACCTACTTTAAGCTGAGCGTGGCTTGGAGGCGTAGAATGCGTAACGAAGTGTAACGCACCTTCTTTCATCCCATAGCTATCACGAAATAGATTTTATGTACTTGGTTTTACCGGAGTTACTGAAGGTTGAGTAGTTGTTGTTGGTATCGGTTGTGTTGGTGTTGGCAATGACGGGGTTGCTGGTTGTGGTGCTGTGACTGCCGGTAGTGTTGGTGTTGGCAATGACGGGGTTGCTGGTTGTGGTGCTGTGACTGTCGGTAGTGTTGGTGTTGGCAATGACGGGATTACCGGTTGTGGTGCTGTGACTGTTGGTAGTGTTGGTGTTGGCAATGACGGGATTACCGGTTGTGGTGCTGTGACTGT
>NZ_JCACKO010000135.1:50198-168643 GCF_059505445.1 Brasilonema angustatum
TTGGTAGTGTTGGTGTTGGCAATGACGGGATTACCGGTTGTGGTGCTGTGACTGTTGGTAGTGTTGGTGTTGGCAATGACGGGATTACCGGTTGTGGTGCTGTGACTGTCGGTAGTGTTGGTGTTGGCAATGACGGGGTTGCCGGATTGGGCAGTGTGACTGTCGGTTGTGTTGGTGTTGGCGATGAATTTACAGGTTGAGAAGGCGTAACTATTGTTGAAGTGCCAGTTGGTTGGTTAATTGGCGGCGTCACCGAATCCGTAGGTGTAGTAGACCTACTAGGCTTGGATGTGGAAGATGAAACAGCATTTGGCACAACTTCTCCTGCTTCCAGTAACGTGTTAACCGGGGAATGATCTCTAGTAACGTTGTTACTGGTGGGTAAATCGGGGTAAGTCGTTGGCTTTATAAAAGATGGGTTTTCAACAACATCCTGACCAGTAAGGGGCGATTGTGCAGCAACAGCAGCAGCAGTTTCAGCTTGAACGCTGGCGATCGCCGCATCCTTACTTGGCATACCATTTTTTAAAGTCAGATTTAAATCCCGAACCAGGGTACTCGTTTGATAAAAAGTTCTGAGATCAAAATCGTATAAACCTTTCAATTCCCCTTTAACTAAAACTATCAGTTGTCCTGCTTTTAGCTCTTGTTTTCGAGAAGCGTCTTTATTAGAGACTTGAATACCACTGTTTGTCAGTGCACCAACAATCGTGGTTTCCGTTTGCGGGTCATAACGTACAAATAATGCTGAACCGCGAATTGCTGCTGCTGCATTTGGCGTACTTATACGTGTTTGTCCCCTACCTGGTGGAATCAGCAGTACCACTGTCCCATCGTACAGGCTGAAGTTTCTTTTTTGTGGCAAGAATTGAAAAACTGCCTGTTCTCCGATCCTAGCCCAAGAACCGTCGTTAAAACGCAAGTCTGCCAAGGCAGATCGCCCTGTGGACAGCTTATCTCGCGGACTCATAGAATCCGATTTGCGTGCCTGACGCTTAGAATTTTTGTAAGGCATGAGTTGCACCAAATTGCGGAGGTCTTGAATGACCGCAGCAGTCAAAGGAGTTGTAGCATCTGCTTGTTTTGGTACAGGGAGGACAACAACTCCCCAGAAACTAATGATGATGAGTAGAAAAAACTTACGAAACATAGTTTGGAGCCTCAAATAATTTTACTGATACCAAACCAATTGAAGACAGGTTCTGATGTTCACAGTTTAAGCCTACTTGTTTGTTCTGGCATTACTTACGTAAAATTGCTTAACTTTTAATTGATATTTTTTTCATTTTATGCAGAATTATACTGTTAACTGGTCATTGGAGTTTCTTTCTTTGAAAAACTATGGTGTAAGCTTCATACAGACCTCGTAACCATATAAACAGCTAAACACTGGTTTAACTTGAATTAAGAAGTAGACATTACCTCTGTTTTCAAGTCCCGACCCTTCAAGGCGGAGTCAGTAAAAGTTTATTTGCGTTTTTGATATAAAAATGGGTACATTTACCAAATACTGTGGCTAAAGTCCCTTGAAATTCTAATTTTTTATCATGGAACTTTTCGCACAGTGAGTAAGTCTACTGTTGCCAAAAATGAAAGATTAAATATGCAACCCAAGGGCTGGATAAATTTGTTCTTTTGGATTGTATTAGCTTATAGTAGTGCAATCTTGTTTTACATCAAGAAGGTAGATGCGGCGCACGCTGCCAATATAGACCTGTCAATGACTGAAGATGATCTAATACAAAGAATAACATCTTTAGGGGTCGCATGGATACCCGCTCAATTGAGCCAAGAGTGTGGGCAAATATCTCGCAAAGAAGTAAAAAAAATAAATTTTGGTAAAAAAGTTGGGTGTGGGTTAAAACGTGAACAAAAGTGGACAACCCTTGCAAAAACGAACGGACTTATTGATACTGACAACATATTATTGAGAATACACCCCGTTCGTTTTTGCCACTTCACGAATAATCGTGACGCGAACACGACTAACCAAAAGGGTTGTCTACTTTTGTCTGGTTCAGATGAAATGGGATGTCAGGATAAAGTTGGCATGTCTTCCAGCTCTTTTGACTTTACAAGCTTCCCTGTAGCAAATACTTATGATGGAGTCTCAAATTTCTATTCCCAGACACCACCAGATCAGACACCCCCACCCCCACCAGCATCACCACCCACTCCAGCACCACCACCACCACCAGCACCACCACCCACTCCAGCACCACCACCCACTCCAGCACCACGTCCTGCATCCCCTACACCGGATAACCCTCCACAGTTAGAAGGTCAACCCGCTGATTTTCCCCAACTTTCTTCACCAGCTATAGACCAACGGTTGCAATTACCTGAAATGGATTACGCACAAAGATTGCAGAAGCTATTGCAATTGTTGGAGAAGAAAAAGCAAGCGCCTACCCAAGTTAGCGATTTAGGAA
Organism: Brasilonema angustatum; assembly: GCF_059505445.1. Lineage (NCBI taxonomy): Bacteria > Bacillati > Cyanobacteriota > Cyanophyceae > Nostocales > Scytonemataceae > Brasilonema > Brasilonema angustatum. The sequence goes on from NZ_JCACKO010000135.1 coordinate 52,631, forward strand.
CGCTAAGGGTACGACCAACAAAACGATCACAACAGCAACAACCCCCAAAGCGTCCTCAGCCTCAGCCCAGCAGATCTATAGGCTATTTACAGGCTCATGTTGGCTATTTCCAAACAAATAATATTTTTTCGTCAAAAGTCAATCCCATAGAAGATGGCTTGATTTACTCTGGATTAACACTAGCTTCTATGCCTATACGCTTAGGAAACAAAACCTTTTTGAATGGATCAATTGATGGCAATTTAATGCGTTACATTGATCAATCAAAATACAATTACAACCAGGTGAGATTCAACGTTAGTATTTTCCAGCAGTTATCGCCCCAAATGTATGGGGAAATTGGGTGGAACAATCAAAAGTTGTTTTATGCAAGAAATGGTACTAATTTTGCTGCAGGCGATCTCTTTTTGAATGAAGATTCTTTCCACCTGTCTTTAGGACGGCGAGACCCCCTCACATCGAAATTGATGTTAGATAGCTTTTACGAATTGCGTTTGAGCTTGACTGATCCTCCCAGTAAACAAGACAACCGCGATCGAATCATTCATACCGTGTGGGTTTCTTTGAACTACTACTTAGAACGATCTCTCCAAATTGGTCTTGATTACCAATTTGGTTTGTCAGATTTTACCCAACGCGATAGAGAGGACGTATACCATCGGTTATACGGTCACTTAACTTATGGAATATCCAACTACACAAATCTAAGTTTACAAGGAGGTTTGACCCTAGGTGGTTCAAGTGATAGATATATAGATGTTGATGGCTGGTTTTTCAGTATTAATTACAATCTGGAATTAGGTCGTTTCTGAGTGTTGTCTTTTATCTTGACTTGTCAGAAGTAAGAAATATCTGTAGGACTCATTTTCGATTTTGCTCAGCTAGGTACATTTGATATTAAGCGTTCCCTGTTAAGAGTCTTCACGAGTAAATCATAAATCAAACCGGATTCCTAATAACTAATCCAATCACTCCAGCTGCCGGGATAAAGTTTACCTGTAGGAATTCCAGCCAGTTCTAGGGAGAGTAAATTTACACAAGCAGTAACCCCAGAACCGCAATAGACAAAAATTTCCTTTGCATTTTCCAATTCTAACCAGCGTTGACGTTGCTCTTGTTGCGGAAGTAAAAAACCTGCAGAGTCAGTTACTTCCTGCCAAAAATAGTTAACCGCACCAGAAATATGACCCGCAATTTTATCAGTTGGTTCTCTAATACCGAGAAAACGATCTTGTTCTCGTGAATCAACTAACACCACCTCTTGTGAATCTTTGCGGTTTTTCACTCCCAAAAAATCCACAACCATCTGTGGCTGTAGATTAGGGACAAAAGTCGCTATTCGAGGTTGAGGAATCACATCTGTAACAGGATATCCAGCTTTTTCCCAAGCAGAAAACCCTCCATTCAGTACTGCCACTCGCTCATGTCCAAAATAGCGCAACAGCCACCACAAACGAGATGCAAAGGCAAGGCGAGAGTCATCATAAGCGACTACAAAAGTTTTTTGAGAATTGATTCCTATAGCTGATAATTTTTGAGCTAATTCAATAGAGTTAGGTAAAGGATGTCTTCCTCCGTGTTCTCCCACTGGACTGGAAAGATCCTGATTCAAGTCGAGGTAATATGCTCCACGGATATGACTTTCTTGGTATTGCTGTGTTCCCAGTTGTGGCTGAGCCAGAGAAAAGCGACAATCCACGATAACAACTTGGGAATCATCAAGATGTTGAAGTAGCCATTCACAAGAAACAACGCAAGGGTTATCGATCATAAATTCAGGTTTTTTGGTCAATTGTCTATTATTAATTGTTAGTTGTGCTGTTCTTTACGAACCACTGATTACTAACAACTAACCACTACTTATAACTATGTCAGACTCAGACAATTTTACACCCAAACTCACAGCAGATGGCTCGTTCACTTTTTTTTCTGATGAGTTTAGGGAGTCGTTTCACAGCCATTACGGGGCGCGTCAGGAGAGTTTTTTTAAGTTTGTGGGTCCAACTCAACTATCACTGAAAGCACACAAACCAACAGTGCGGTTGCTGGATGTTTGTTATGGTCTAGGATACAACAGTGCAGCTGCTATAGAAACGATTTGGACAGTCAATCCCAACTGTTATATAGAAGTCATTGCTTTAGAACTCAATAGCGCTGTACCACAAGCTGCGATCGCCCATCACTTATTCGATAACTGGGAATATAAATATACCCAAATTTTGACTCAGTTAGCCTTTGAGCATCAAGTACTGCAAAACCGTCTCAAAGCGACTTTACTCATTGGTGATGCCAGAAATTCAATCAAACTTGTTAACCAGTCGGGTTTTCAAGCTGATGCAATTTTTCTCGATCCGTTTTCACCACCTCATTGTCCTCAGTTATGGACTGTTGAATTTATCAAACAACTATCTGTTTGTTTAGACATAAATGGCTTACTCGCGACTTATTCCTGCGCTGCTGCTGTACGAACGGCACTTTTGGCAGCTGGACTACAAATAAGTTCTACGTCACCAGTGGGAAGAAAGACACCTGGTACAGTCGCCGGACATCAACAAGTAACTAGCCATCATGAACTACAAACAACCGTTGATATGAAAATCTTTTCTTGCAACACCGTTCTATCCTCCTCATCCTTCTTTCTCCCACTTTCTCTAGCAGAACAAGAACATTTACTCACTCGTGCTGCTATTCCTTATCGCGATCCACAGATGTGCGATGCTGCTGATGTGATTTTGAGACGACGCCAACAAGAACAAGAAACTTCCTCTCTAGAGTCTACCTCTGGTTGGCGTAAAAGATGGTTCTCAAAAAATCTACAAAATTACATGTAATATTTGTAGTTTTATTGCTCTGATACCGTTTCACTTTAAGGTTGATACAAATGGGGGGCACCCGAGCAGGGCAGGGGGAAAGAATTAGAGACCAATCATTTGTATCAGGCTCGATCATGAAATGATATGACAATCTCATATAGCAGGGAGCAGGCGTGTGATTGTCGCGTGGTTTCCGTATTTTCTCATTCGTTGATATCCTAATCTACCTGGCAACTGCTATACAGTCAGTTTTTGTGATCCAAATCACTCGTATAAAAAGTAGAGTATCACTGACACGCAGAGGTAATGATAGTTAGATAATTCACATCAATATAACAGCAATAACACGCAAAAAAATGTCTTAAAATCATAACTTTAAACTCAATACATCTTGTTTTGATAGAGATTGCATCCGTTAATCATTTTGTTTGAAGATTAGATGAAGAAAAATCAGTAAAAACCCGAATTTATATATTTTTCTAAATTGCTTATACTGAAAACATAGAAAATAAAAGAATGCAGTCAAAATCTCAATTATATAAGTCGAAAAAAATCTTCTACTATCGAATAAAAAATCAAAGTATAGATTTGTATCAAATCTTGTCACAATCAGGATTATACCAAGATGAACCCAAAAAAATCTATAAATTTGAATGTTAACTGTAAGAATTCAGCACGGACTGCGTCCCGCTCCGCTAACAGGAGTCAAAAGTCAGATGTTAGAAGATATCCAGTCTATTGATAAATGAATTTTTCAAATGTTTTCTTGATTCTTTAAATCTTCTGACTCCTGAATTCTTACTGTTAACTTTTTCTAAATAGGAGTCACATTATAGTAAAAAAAAACGAGATGATACAGGATAATAAAAAGAAAAAAATGAGAAAAAATAGCTTCTGATGCAAGAAAGCAGGAAAGAATTGCTTGGCTTGATTACCAGAATAATGATGTAAAAAAAGATATATAGAGCGCCTTAATTAATGAACATTCTTGTTACTGATACTCATGATTTATTCGTCTCCCAGACGGTAAAAACTCAAAAATCAACAGTGAATACCTTTGATTCAGATGCGCCGAGAATTTTAGTAGTAGACGATCATCCTATGAATCGGATGACTGCTGCCGCCCTTTTGGGAATAGAAGGTTATGAAATTATAGAAGCAGAGAATGGTTATACGGCGATCAAACTGGTAATGCAGAAACAACCAGACTTGATTCTGTTGGATGTGATGATGCCAGAAATGGATGGATTTCAGGTGTGCGAGTTGCTTAAGCAAAATGAACAGACCAGACTCATTCCAATCATTTTCATTACTGCTTTGAATGACAGGCGATCGCGCATTCGAGGAATTGAAACTGGGGGAGATGATTTCATCACCAAACCCTTTGATCATGTAGAGTTAGTGGCGCGAGTAAAATCCCTAGTCAGACAAAAGCGTCTGAATGAAGACTTAGATCACGCTGAGCAAGCCCTGTTTTCTATCGCAAGGGCAGTTGAAAGTCGTGATCCTAATACTGGTGATCACTGCGAACGTCTGACGCATATGGGGAAAAGTTTTGGAGAGTATCTCAATCTCACACGCAACGAAATTCGGGATTTAATGTGGGGAGGATATCTTCATGACATCGGTAAAGTGGGCATTCCCGACGCAGTGCTGCTGAAAAAAGGCAAATTGACTGCCGAAGAGTGGGATATTATGAAGCAACACGTTTTAATTGGAGAAAAAATTTGCCTGCCACTACGCAGTATGCGGGGTGTGATTCCCATTATCCGCAGTCACCACGAACGTTGGGATGGCTCAGGCTATCCTGATGGACTTGTAGCAGATGACATTCCAAATCTCGCGCAAGTATTTCAGGTAATAGATATTTTTGATGCCCTGACTAGTGAAAGACCATATAAAAGAGCTTTCACACCAGAAGAAGCCCTTGCTATGATGGCGGAAGAAACAGCAAAGGGATGGCGTAATCCAAAACTCATGCAGCAGTTTACAGAGTTTATTTGTTCTTTCAAAGATTAGTCCGCTAACAGTTTGATAATATAGAAATAGTCTTTGATTTTTGAGGTGGCTCGTAGAGGCAGGCAACAGGCAACACCGAAAGAAGGGAGCTAGAGGTGTACAGAATTTTTTAAAAATCAAATTGGATTCCTATATTTGTCTACGCTACAAGAAACTATAAACTGAGGCTACACTCTATTAGCAGATGCATTTAAAGCAATTCACTGATAGCTAAATTATGGTAGTTGTAGCAATTCTGGCGGCGGGACGTGGAACACGCATGAAATCAAACCTGCCCAAAGTTTTACATTCTTTGAGTGGGCGATCGCTGATCCAACGAGTTATGGACAGTGTCAAACCGCTTTCGCCCACTCAGCAGATGGTGATTGTTGGGTATCAAGCTGTTGAAGTCAAAGCAGCTATCCAGTCAACACCAGATTTGGAGTTTGTTGAACAAACTGTGCAACTGGGAACAGGTCATGCCATCCAGCAATTACTCCCCCATCTGGAAGGCTACACAGGTGATTTGCTCGTGTTGTCTGGCGATGTCCCTTTGCTTCGCACACAAACTCTCAAAAATCTGTTGCAAACTCACCAAGAAAACCAAAACGCCGCCACCATCCTCACCGCATACTTAGATAATCCTAAAGGTTACGGACGCGTTTTTTGTAATAGTGAAAATATTGTGCAACAAATCGTTGAAGACCGAGATTGCACACCGAATCAAAAACAAAATAACCGTATTAATGCTGGTATTTACTGCTTCCATTGGCAGGATTTAGCAAAAGTTCTGCCTCATTTGCAGACGAATAATTCTCAAAAAGAATATTACCTGACGGATGCGATCGGCTTACTGGAACCAGTTATGGCAGTAGACTTGGAAGATGATCAGGAAATTCTGGGCATTAATGACCGCTTGCAACTAGCAACGGCATACGAGATTTTGCAAAAGCGAGTCAAGGAAAAATGGATGAGCGCAGGTGTGACCCTCATTGACCCTGCCAGTATTACAATTGATGACAGTGTGGAAATAGAGCCAGATGTTATTATCGAACCCCAAACTCATCTGCGGGGAAATACAGTTATTCAGACAGGAAGTCGCATTGGGCCCGGAAGTTTAATTGAAAATAGCCAGATAGGCGAAAATGTCACGGTGCTGTATTCAGTGGTGATAAATAGCATTGTGCAAGCAGGAACCTGTGTAGGACCGTATACCCATTTTCGCGGTCAAGTACAAGTAGGTGCTGGTTGTCGGGTAGGAAATTTCGTGGAATTGAAAAATACCAAGTTGGGCGATCGCACGAACGTAGCCCACTTGTCGTATTTGGGTGACACCACCGCCGGTACCAAGGTAAATATTGGCGCAGGAACAATTACCGCCAATTATGACGGTGTGAAAAAACATCCTACCAACATAGGCGATCGCACAAAAACTGGTGCCAACAGCGTTTTAGTTGCTCCTGTAACGCTAGGAAATGACGTCTACATAGCTGCGGGTTCCACTGTTACAGAAGATGTCCCTGATGATTCTCTGGTAATTGCTCGTGCCCGTCAAGTTGTCAAACCAGGGTGGCGCAACAAGAGTACAGAGCCTCTTAAGAGTCCTGAGTGAAAATACTCAAAACTTGTCACTTAGCCGTCAGAACTGAATATACAGCCAACTTCTGTGCCAACGGGCATTTCTAAGGTATCGCCGATTTTCTCGCCGTTGTGGTAAGCAGCAAGGAGAGCATCGCTAGTTTTACCCCAAGCGATCGCCCCATTAGCATCTAGGGCGATCGCTCCAAAGTTCCTTTTGTGTTCTTGTGCTTCTGCAAATGAGCGCTGCATTGCTTCTTTAAGAGACAGACCATCAGTGACACGTACCACAACTCGTGCTGCTAAACACTCATCAATAATATCTTCTCCAATACCAGTACAACTAACAGCTGCATATTTGGTCGCATAATTTCCTGCTGGCATTGCAGAATCACTCACGCGTCCAATTCGCTCAAATCCCTTACCACCAGTAGAAGTGCCTACAGATATTTGTCCTTGAGTATCTAATGCAACAACACCAATCGTACCGCGTCGCGCATTGCTGGCTTCCACCAGTTCTGCGTCTGCTACGACCCCAGCCATCGTTCTTTGAAAATTGTCCTGACGCTCCCGTATCCACTCTTGCAAGCGTAACTCGGTTAAGCCATTGTAGCTGGGTATTTGCAACTCCCGTGCCAGTTCTGCTGCACCGTAATCAGAGAGTACGCGGTCAGGAGAGGTTTGTAAAGCGATCGCCAAGTCAATAGGATTTTTGACTCGCGAGACATTAATCACCCCACTAAAGCTTTGGGATGTCCCATCCATCAAAGAAGCACTCATGCGGATTTGACCATCCGATTGCAGTACAGAACCAGTACCAGCATTAAAACGGGGGTTGTCTTCCAACATTTGACAACCCCGCACAACCGCCTCATTTGCAGATGCTCCCGACTCTAGAAGAGAATAGACTTCTTCTATGATTTGGTAGAGAGAACGGCGTACCGTCTCAATTCCTCCTTTTGCCTTTAGAGAACTACCAGCGCCTCCATGAATAATTAACTTAGGTTGTACCTTGATCTCCATCTGTTTGTTTATTTACCCGTACCTTTACGGTCATTGATTTGCTTCATTTGTAGCTTGCGAACGGTGACGACGGCAACGTTCTGAGCAATATTTCACCTCATCCCAGCAATCTGCCCATTTTTTGCGCCAAGTAAAAGGGCGCTGACATACCGGACAAATTTTTGTAGGCAGGTCAGATTTAGAACGAGCACGTCCCATATTATTAATCAGCAGCTTGGAGCTGGATTTCTGAGATTTGGAAACTAATTATAGCTACTTTCGTACAACACAAGAGTAAATTTTGTGACTTAATTGTGGGGCATTGATTGTCATGCATCTTCAGAGAGAAATTGTGTGAACTACCCACACCAAACTGAGTACAGTTATGGTGTAGGCTTCTGGCACATCGAGAGTGTTTCCAGAACTTCCTTCAAGATGATGAGCATTGGTCAGGGATGTCTTCCTTATCCCCCGCCTTATATCCCAGCACCAAGCTTTCAGCTATGGTGTGGGGCTTACGACGAAGAAGCTAAGGAGTGTCGCAACAGTGAAGAGCTTTTTTCCACTTCTGATTATCCGTGAACGTAGATTGCTACTATATAAGACGCCATAACAGTACCCAGACGCAGCGATTTAAATTTTGGATTGTGGATATTTATAAAAATGCACTTCGTCCCCTCTTGTTCACTTTGCTTAAAGCAGATCCAGAGTGGATGCACTCCTCAACGATTCGCAGTTTAAGCTGGTTGGGAAAAACTGACCACCAAGCACCTGCGAGTTGGATCAACCAACGTCTGGTACAGTCGTTTTGTTTATCAGATGCACGCCTAGAACAAAATCTCTTTGGGCTGCACTTTCCTAACCCTTTAGGTTTAGCAGCTGGATTTGATAAGGATGGCGTTGCAGTTCCTATGTGGTCAAGACTTGGTTTTGGCTTTGTAGAAGTGGGAACTGTTACCTTTCATCCACAGCCAGGAAATCCCCGTCCTCGCTTGTTTCGCTTACCCTTAGACAAAGCCGCCCTCAACCGTATGGGCTTTAACAATCAAGGTGCTGCAGCAATGGTGGAACGGTTAGCACAACGTAAGCAAGAGTTAAATCTATCTGTACCTATAGGTATTAATTTAGGAAAATCTAAGATAACTCCTCTCGAAGAAGCCGCAAAGGATTATCTCGATAGTTTTCGCTTACTGAAGAATTTTGGAGACTATTTTGTCGTCAATGTCTCTTCACCTAATACGCCAGGGTTGCGATCGCTTCAAGATGCCCCCATGCTTAGTTCTATCTTGGATGCTTTACAACAGGATAATAATGCATATAAGCCTATTTTTGTCAAGATAGCTCCAGATTTGGAATGGGAGGCGATCGCCGATATTATTTCCTTAGCAAAAACTTATCAATTAGCTGGAATAATTGCCACCAACACCACTATCCGTAGAGATGGACTAAAAACACAGGTGATTGACCAAACTGGCAAATCACCTCAACAAGAAGCCGGTGGTATCAGCGGTGCCCCACTAAAACAACGTTCCACCGAAGTTATTCGTTTTATTTGGCAGCAAACAGCAGGTCAATTACCGATTATCGGTGTTGGTGGCATTTTTACACCTGAAGATGCTTGGGAGAAAATCACTGCTGGTGCTTGCCTTATTCAGGTTTATACAGGCTGGATTTACGAAGGACCAGCCATGATACGCCACGTTCTCCAAGGGTTGCTATATAAGCTAGAACAAAGCGGATTAAATAGCATCTGCGAAGCTGTCGGTTTACAAGGAAAAATGGAATAAACAATAGAAAAGTAAAAAGAAGTCTCTTTTAACTTTTGCCTTCGTCAGCCGGGAAAAACTCTTTCGTTTTTCGGGAGTATTTCCAAGCAACTCCATCTGGATCCCTGCTGCGACTCCACTCTGGAAAATCGGGATCGTCCCGCCGCTTATAAACTGTGCTGGAATAAACATTGAGACGTTTGGCAAGTTCAGATTGAATCAAAGAACCAAACATCAATTGTTTTTCCAGCGGTTTTTTTGCTTCCTCTTGAGTTGGCTGAGGTAGCGGTTCGGTTTCTAGTTCTTGTAAAACTGGCTGGGGTGTTGGTGCTACTAGAAACGGTAGTGCTTGCTGGGCAACTGGTTGACTTTCAAGTTGTTTGGGTGGTTCGCTACTGTCAAGTATGCTGCCTAGAGTACTCGCGGTGATAAATTGATAGACTTTGCTTCCGTCTTCGGAGTTAACCGCGCTGGCAGCAAATTCCGATGCTTTCGTATCTAGGTAGCGTTTTGCTCTTTCCCCAGGAAAATTGCCCTTGATTGCCAAATCCATTGGTGTAATCTTGCCTTGGTTTTCCCGAATCAGTTGATGGAAAATCGGGTTTACCTTCTGGCACCACTTTTGCCATGTGTAAAGTTGCCAGACATTGAAAGCCAACACAAGTAGGATTAGTGCCAGCCAAATTCGCCAAGTAGCAACGACGAAAATAATTAAAAACGAGATTGGCAAAAGTAGAACTAGAAAACCCTTGCCGTCACTTTCTATAGTTTTTTCACTCATGCCGATAACTGCCAAGTGACTGTGTGTGGAAATAATAATATATCTTGGCAAAAATTGGGAACATTATTTGTGTTATTCGTCAGTTTGCCAAAAAAGATTTCGGCAAAACCGAATAGAAGCTATAAGTTTCTCCTCCCAAAGCCCCTTGTGTGATGTGTGGAGAGATATAAAGTTATGAGAAAATTTTTTACCCCAGCCCTTGACATTATATAATACATATACTACATTATAAATAACAAGCACATGCTTATAAAAAATTCAATTTTCAGGCGTGGAGAATGCGTTAAAAATTAAAAACGTTTCTTCTGATTTTGAATTTTGTTAGCGCAGCGGGACGCAGTCCATTTTGAATTTTACTTGTGGCGGGTAGCTCAGTTGGTAGAGCGCCAATATCCTTATTCAACTCTTGCCTGAAAAGGACGAAGAATGAGGGTTATCGTTTGAAGCACGGGAGGTCGCAGGTTCAAATCCTGCCCCGCCACCTTCCATTTTTGCCTGCAAAGGCTGGGAGAGAAAGCCGTGAATTACAAATTCTTTACTCAAAAAAAGACAGCAACGCCGCAGACTCAGCCTATCCCTGGACAAGAAGCCCAGATGATCCAAGGACGTTCTGGTGGTTGGATGTTCGATGCTGATGTTTGGAAGATGCTGCAGCGTTGTTTGCTGATTGGCACGGCAAAAAGCACTTATTATGCGGGCAAAAATGAATTGACAGAAGATTTTGTTGAGGTGATAAGACAGGCGATCGCCGAAGATCCTCAGCGAGTCGCACAAGAAATCCTTTCTGCCAGCGATGGACGCGCCATTAACAACAGTGCGCCTATTCTTGCGCTGGTTCTACTGTCGATGGGTGAGTCGCCAGAAGCCAAAAAAGCATTTGGTGAAATTTTCCCGCAAGTTGTCCGCACAGGCAGCCATTTTTACGAATGGCTGAACTACACTAAGTCTTTGCGGGGATTTGGTAAAGTTGTACGCGAAGCTGGAAAAAATTGGTTTTTACGGGAAGATGTTAAGGGTTTGGCTTACCAGTTGCTGAAGTACCAGCAACGTTATGACTTCTCCAACCGAGATGCTTTGCGGCTGTTCCATGTCAAACCACCTACAGAAGATCATCAACAACTGTTTGAGTGGGTAGTCAAAGGATGGGAAGTCTTGCCAACAGAAATCCCATCTGCGGCGTTAGCACAGATTTGGTGGTATGAGTGGCTCAAGCGCAATCCAGATCAGACTCACGAAGCTATTGTCCAAGGACGCCTAACCCATGAAATGGCTGCACCTGTGGGCAAGATGGATAAATCTGCTTGGCAGTTGCTGTTTAACGAAATGCCAATTGGTGCATTGTTGCGTAACTTAGGTTCACTCACTGAAATCGGTGTTTTAACATCTGATGAACTTGTCAACTTGCAGCGAGTTGAAGCGGTTCTCAACAACAAAGAACATTTGCGTAAAAGTCGCATTCATCCAATTGATGTTTTAAAAGCACTCAAAACATATGAGTCTGGTGGGAAATTGGGACGCAGCAAAAAGACTTGGAACCCAGTTCACAAAATTGTGGACATTTTAGAAAAAGCAGTGGAACTATCTTTTGATGTCGTGCAACCCACAGGCAAAGTGTTCATGCACGCTGTTGACGTGTCTGGTTCTATGGGTTCTCCAATTGCGGATATGGGACTAACTTGTTGTGAAGTCGCCGCAACAATGGCACTAGTCACAGCAAAAGCAGAGACAAGCTATATGATTCGTGGTTTTTCCACTCAATTTTACAACTTGGGTATCACCGCCGAAGATACTTTCCGTTCAGCGGTTGACAAAGCGAGTGACAAAAACTTTGGTGGAACAGATGCATCTGTTGCTTACGAGTGGATGATTAGGAAAAAGTATAAGGCTGATGTCATCTGCTTTTGGACTGACAATGAATCTTGGGCAGGTGACAAGCATCCAAGTCAAGCATTGGCTGAGTATCGCAACAAGGTAAATCCTAATATCAAAGCAGTGTACATCACACTTGCACCTTATCAGATTACTTTGGTAGATCCGAACGATCCACTGTCTTGGGATTTGGGCGGCTTCGATCCAGGAACGCCTCGGATTATTCAGATGCTGGCTACGGGTGAATTGTGATAGATAAATTTGCTAATTTATTGCCTCCACAACATGGGGGCTTTTGTTTTTTTGGGGTAAAGTGCGATATCTGAAGACAAGCTACTATGAGTCTACGCACCATTGTTAAAATATCCACAGAAGCTGCAAGTGGCAAGATATGTCAGCCAAGGATAGATTTCACGATACAGTAAAAATAGCGCTTCAGAAAGATGGGTGGTTGATTACAGATGATCCACTACGTATTCGTATCAGTTCTACAACAAAACTGTACATCGACTTGGGCGCAGAGAAAATTATTGCAGCTGAGCGCGATGGACAAAAAATTGCCGTTGAAATCAAAAGTTTTTTGGCTGCTTCTAGAATGGCAGAATTCCATACAGCAATTGGACAATATATCAACTACCGCTACGCTTTAGTGGATTTTGGCTATAAACACACTCTATATTTAGCAGTACCCTTAATTACTTATGATGATTTTTTGACACAGCCATTTGTTCAGTCAGTGATTCAACGTAGTCAAGTAAATTTACTCATTTACGATGACGAAAAAGAGGAAGTTGTGCGATGGCAAAGCTAGATAAATACCGAGAGTATATTCAGCAATTACTCACGAAATATGCAGCGCGTGATTCTGGTGAAGATGGTGTAGAAGCGCAGACAATTTTTGACACAAAGCATGATCATTATCAGCTGATATACGTAGGTTGGCACAATCGGCGGCGGATTTATGGACCTGTGATGCATTTGGATATCAAGGATGGCAAGATTTGGATTCAGTGGAATGGTACGGAAGATGACATTGCTGCTGAATTAGTCGAGATGGGTGTAGCAAAGCAGGATATTGTCCTGGGTTTCCACACGCCTCATATGCGACAGTTTACGGATTTTGCTGTTGGATAGTTAAGAGGCGATACGCTTTGCGTCAAGCAAGCGGGCGTGGCCACATTCAGGCGATACGCGTAGCGTCAAGCCTCTGCTGTATTCCCCTCTTTATAAGTTGTCATGATATAAGTTTCCTGCTCAAAGGGTTTAAATCCCCGCTTAAGATAATTGCTAAGTGCCGCTGGATGGTCTAACGTGCAGGTATATACCGAAATGCGATGAGTTGCCTTTTTCCAAGCCTGCTCAATTGCTATTGTCAACAGATACTTACCTAGTCCACGTCCTGTATACTCCTTGAGTAGTCCAAAGTAGGCAATTTCAACTGAGCCATCTTCGTATTGCTCTAACTCAAAGTAACCGCTAGGTGCTCCTGTGTAATAAAGCACCCACAATGAAATGCTTGGTTGACTGAGGTGTGTTTGAATCTGCTCATCTGTCCAACTGCTACGATACACCCAATAATACTCACGTCCAACTTCACTATATAGGTAACGGTAAAAGGATGCAGGACAATCAAAAACCTGAGTAACGTGTGCGCAATGATCGCCTACGATCTTTACTGGGTTATGCTCATCGGGCGATCGCATTTGGAGGTGAGTTCTTGTAACTTCGATGCTTTTCATACTCAAAACTTTACAGAAGAAAAAGGAAAATATCTACTTCTGTAGACCTTTCAATACAGTCCCAAGACAGAAGATAAACTTTTTTAATCTTGATAACAATAATAATCCGTCGGGAATCTGGTAGAGTCGTCCCCCTAGCGGTTACACCTGCTCACGTTGTTCAGTTGTGCTACTAGGTGAACCACAAAGTTACTAAGAAAATTTAACTAAAGCCAGAGGGCTTGTCAAAAAATCATCCCCAGAAAACTTGACAAAACAAGAGATTTAAGAGATTTGATTGCAGACAGCAAAATCCAAAATTAAAATCAAAATCAAGATAGATGCAGCTGTAACTAAAATTAGTTGAAAATAGAAGCAAAAATCAGTACTTTGCTTTTGATTCTCCCGAAAGTCATGACATTCGATTACGACCTGTTTGTGATTGGTGCTGGTCCAGGAGGACTGGCAGCAGCTAAGGCAGCAGCAAGCTATGGCGTCCGTGTCGCTATTGCCGAACAAGAAGCCGTCGGTGGTACTTGTGTCAATCGCGGCTGCGTACCCAAAAAATTGATTGTCTACGCTGCTGATTTCGCCTTGCAAAACCAGATAGCACACAGCTACGGTTGGAGTGACGGCCAAAGCCACTTTGATTGGACACAATTCATCAAGTCTGTATACCAGCATATCGAAGGCATTCACCATTCGTATTCTAAGCAGTTCCAACAAGCTGGCATTGAATTGATTCGGGGTCATGCGACTTTCGTCGATCCTCACACTGTCGAGATTAACGAACGCAAATATACGGCTGATAAGATTTTAATTGCTGTGGGTGGGGGCGCTAATAAGCCAAACATTCCAGGTATTGAATACGCCATTACTTCCCGCCAGATGTTTGATTTACCCTACTTACCCAAACGCTTAGCAATTATTGGCGGCGGCTATATTGGTGTGGAATTTTCCAGCATGATGAACGCTTTTGGGTGCGATGTCACGCTCATTGACCATGATGAGATGATTTTATCAGGATTTGATGAGGACATTCGCTTGGGTGTTCAAGAAAGTTTCAACAAAAGGGGAATTCGCTTTATTGGCAACAGTAGCCTCAAACAGATCAAATACTCAGAAGAAAAATTGGTGTTAACCATAACTGGCGATTCCCAGAAAACAATTGCGGCGGATACTATATTGATTGCTACAGGTCGTATTCCAAATACCAAAAATCTAGGTTTGGAAAACGCTGGAGTAGAACTTGAGGAAAAAGGCGCAATAAAAGTCGATGACTACAACCGCACAACTGAGGAAAACATTTTTGCCGTGGGTGATTGCACTAATCGTCTGCAATTAAGCCCAGTTGCCAAAGCAGAAGGTCGTGCTTTTGCCAATACAGTTTTTGGCAAAAAACCCCAAAAAGTTGATTATGAACTAGCCCCCTCTGCTGTTTTTGCCCGTCCAGAAGCAGCAGCTGTTGGTATGACCGAAGCAGAAGCACGGGAAAAATTTGGTGAAATTGTAAAATGTTACAGCGTTCACTTTCAACCAATGCTATTTCAAATGACAGAAAAGGACGAACAAGCTACGATAAAAATAGTAGTGAATGGTGAATCTGAACGCGTTTTGGGCGCTCACATGGTTGGTGAACATGCCGCAGATATCATTCAAAGTCTTGCTGTTGCTATTCGCAAGGGTATTACCAAGCAAGACATAGATGAGACAATTGGCATTCATCCCACAACAGGTGAGGAGTTTCTTTTTCATTCCCTGTAAGGAAATCACTCAATGGTGTCAACAAAACATACCTGAACTTTGCGAGAATAAAATTGTACAGCAAAGAATGGGAATTTATGGCACAACGAATTGAGTGAGGGTTATCTGAGTGCGATTAGGAAATCATTTCGTTGTGCCTCAAAACTTTTCTTAAAAAGATACCATCTCACCTACAGGATATTAACTTTCATTGGTGGAGTGGTATCAAGTTTTTTTAATGATTCTTAAGGACTTAATTAACGGAAGCTAAAAACTATGACATATGATTACGACCTATTTGTCATTGGTGCTGGTTCTGGCGGTTTGGCTGCTTCCAAACGCGCTGCAAGTTACGGGGCAAAAGTAGCGATCGCCGAAAATGACTTAGTGGGTGGAACCTGTGTGATTCGTGGCTGTGTTCCCAAAAAACTGATGGTGTACGCATCCCACTTTCCCGGATTGTTTCATGATGCAGCTGGTTATGGCTGGAAGGTGGGTGAAGCACAACTAGACTGGGAACGTTTCATCACAACAATAGATAAGGAAGTTCGCCGACTCTCACAACTGCACATCAACTTTCTAGACAAAGCAGGAGTCCAACTTTTACAAGGTCGTGCTACCCTGATAGACCCGCATACAGTAGAAGTGGATGGACGTAAAGTTACAGCAGACAAAATTTTGATTGCTGTCGGAGGACGTCCTATCAAACCTGATGTATCAGGAATGGAACATGCCATAACTTCCAACGAAATCTTTCACCTCAAAGAACAACCAAAACATATCGTCATTATTGGTTCAGGCTATATCGGCTCAGAATTCGCCTCTATCATGCGCGGATTAGGCTCTCAAGTGACGCAAATTATCCGCAAAGACTTGATTTTGAGAGGTTTTGATGAAGACATCCGCCTTGAAATACAAGAAGGAATGATCAACCACGGAGTGCGGTTCATCAAGAATACTGTAGTAAAAGCCGTGGAACAAGTTCCAGAAGGTTTAAAACTGACGTTATCAGGAGAACATACTGAACCACTGACTGCTGATGTGTTTTTAGTAGCAACAGGTCGCTCACCTAATGTAAAAGGATTAGGTTTAGAAAATGTTGGAGTTGATATTGTTGAAACTTCCAGCGAAGGACCAGCATATAACACCATGAACGCGATCGCTGTCAACGAATACAGTCAAACTTCTCAACCGAATATTTTTGCTGTAGGTGATGTTACTGACAGAATTAATCTCACTCCTGTAGCGATAGGCGAAGGTCGTGCTTTTGCAGACAGTGAATACGGTGGTAACCGCCGCGTGTTCAGTCACGAAGATGTCGCCACAGCCGTATTTACCACACCAGAAGCTGCTACAGTTGGTATGACCGAAGCTGAAGCACGTTCTAAATTCGGTGACGACGGAGTGAAAATTTATCGCACTCGCTTCCGTCCGTTATTCCACAGTTTGACAGGCTCATCAGAAAAGACAATGATGAAGTTGATAGTCGATGCTAACACAGATAAAGTGTTAGGCGCTCATATGGTGGGTGAAAGCGCAGGTGAAATTATTCAAGGTGTGGCGATCGCCGTGAAAATGGGCGCAACCAAAAAAGACTTTGATGCTACTGTTGGTATCCATCCTACATCAGCAGAAGAATTCGTCACCATGCGCTAAACAAGTTAGCTACACCCGCCCCTTTGGGGCTTGGTCAAACTTCATGTCTGGTGAATTTATTTATCTTCACGGCTTTGCATCAAGTCCTGATTCTGCAAAAGCAAAGTACATACGTACTTGCTTTGCACAAGCCAATATCAAGTTAAAAATCCCTGATTTGAATGCTGGCGATTTTTCTCACCTGACAATCACTCGCCAGCTTTCTCAAATTGCGTCCGAATTCAATCATGATTCTACACCAGTCACGCTTATTGGTTCCAGTTTGGGTGGTTTGAGCGCCGCCCATCTGGGACAGCAATATCCACAAGTGCAAGGCCTCGTCCTTTTAGCGCCTGCTTTTGGGTTTTTATGCCATTGGTTACCCAAGTTAGGAGATGAGGCGATACAGCGTTGGCAAAAAGAAAGATATCTGATGGTTTACCACTATCGGGAGGAGAAACAACTTCCTCTAAGTTACGATTTCGTGACAGACGCTCGTCAATACAAAGAGGAGGCGTTGCAACGTCCCATCCCCACCCTTATCCTGCACGGACGACATGATGAGGTGATTCCTATTCAAGCCAGTCATGATTTTGCCCAAAACCGTCCTTGGGTGGAGTTGATAGAACTTGACAGCGATCACGGTTTAGGTAATGTCATGGCAGAAATTTGGCAGACAATTCGGCTCTTTTGTCAGTTTCCATAAAGTTGTATAATCAACGATCCTTAGTCATTGATTATTTTTTGCTAATGACTAATGACTCATAACTAATTATGCTGCCATTCATCAGGTCAGACTTAGCGCAATTTACCGCTTACAAACCTCATCCCAGTAGCGATACTGCTCAAAACGTCCAAGCATCTACCCAAATTGACCGCCTAGATACGAATGAAAGTCCCTACGATCTGCCACCAGAGTTAAAAGAGAAACTCGCTTGGACATATCAGCAACTCATTGAGACGAACCGTTACCCTGATGGCGGACATGAAACACTCAAGAGTGCGATCGCCGAGTATGTCAATGAATCTGCTCACCTTTGGCCATCTGTCTTCACACCTTCCCATATTTCGGTTGGGTTAGGTTCAGATGAACTTATACGCTCGATACTCATTACCAGTTGTTTGGGGGGAGAAGGCTCTATTCTGGTAGCTCAACCCACTTTTTCAATGTACGCCATTTTGGCAAAAACTCTTGGGATTCCCGTTGTCACGGTGGGTAGAAATGAGGCGAATTTTGAAATTGATTTACAAGCTGCCCAATTAGCCATAGAGCAAACTCAACATCCTCCCATCCGCGTAGTCTTTGTTGTTCATCCCAATTCACCCACTGCTAATCCCCTCACCATAGCAGAGTTGGCATGGCTGAAAAATCTACCTGAACATATTCTAGTCGTCATTGATGAAGCTTACTTTGAATTTAGTCAAGACACCCTTGTTAGTGAATTACAACAGCGTCCTAACTGGGCAGTATTACGTACATTTTCCAAAGCTTTCCGGTTAGCGGCGTTGCGGGTTGGGTATTGTGTTGCTCATCCTGAATTTATTGCCATTTTAGAAAAAGCTCGCTTACCCTACAATCTTCCCAGCTTCTCGTTAGCAGCAGCAACGGTTGCTTTGCAAAACCGGACAGTCCTGTTGGAGTCAATTGCCCAAACGCTTACAGAACGAGCCAAACTTATTCAAGCTTTCTCTCAACATTCAGCATTACAAGTTTGGGAAAGCGCGACAAACTTTGTTTATTTACGTCTCAAACCAAATAATTCTCACTCACAAGACGCTGCTGCAAAAAATCTTCACCAAAATCTGAAGGCTGCTGGCACTTTAGTGCGAGAAATCAACGGAGGATTGCGAATTACTGTAGGGACTCCAGAGGAAAATGCTCGGACACGAAATCGACTACAAGCTGCTTTACTTTGTTTAAATAAATGAATGAATTTCATTTTGATCTGACATTAACACAAAAGCACATTGTTTCAATTCGTAATTGTTGAAATAGGATGTAAAACTCACTTATACTCAAATTGTGCCTGATGAAAGCAAAACAGCTAAAATTCAGTCATCTAAACTGCTATCTTCTTCGCTACCCAGGCGGCGTAATTTTGCCACGGTTTGTGGTATCACACCCACTAAAAGGGCAAATGCCTCATCTGGCAATTGAGCAACCATTTCTGGTGGAAAGTATTGTTCAAATTGGTCTAGTATCTTCTGAATTCGCTGTCCAGGTACTTGGTTTTCTGTAATTTGTTTAATTAACCGAATCCACTGTCGCCTAATTAAGTAGGCTTTTTGGCGTTCTTCATGAGATTCCGGATTTAACAACGACAGGTTACCTATAGGCAATGCACCTCGACAATCACGATCATAATCACCACCCACGGCTGCTCCTGGACCCGCAAACTCGGCATGGTAACGTTTAAACAGTATTAAACCATTTCGTCTACGACTGTTGACGATGAAAACTTTTCCACTCAGCAGCATCGTTAGGAGGTCCGAGCTATAGGATTGCTCAGTTCCATCTGGCATGACAAGATAGTCGAGGAAACTGGTGTCAGGGCAATAAGTAGATACCATAGTAGTCTGATAGCGCTGGTAATTTTCGCTATCCATCTTTTTTCAAAATTTGAATGAACTTGGTAGTTGTTTGCACTATCAGATAAGGAATATATTTCTAGTACAATCAGAGCTTCAAACTTTCTTTACTATTAACAGTTCGCATCTCTATTTATCTTAAAGAACAAAGAGAGCTTATCAGTAATTAGGTATTCACATTTTACGAAATTTAACTGAAGTTGTCTTCTACAAAAGAAGCCTTTTATTAAAGTTTAGATAAAGAAAGATATCTAGAATACAAAGTTATCGTGAGCAATGAAATTGTTTTTAGCGTTATTTCTCTAATGTCATAATAATAATCTATTTGAGAGAGTAAGCATTAAATATTTACGTTCTTGTTTCAAGAGTCAATTATTTCTTAACAATTATGCCAACTTAATACATAAATTTTCCTAAAAAAACATTGATTTCTTCATATGCTAAGAAAGTTGTTCACATAATATTTTGACTCAATACTTGAAGTTATTTGTGATTAGGTAAAATTTATAAATATAAATCTTTGATTTTGTTTTTTTATAAATATTTGTAAATAAAGACTATCAGAAAAAACATAGTATAGCAGTCCTATTTCATTTGTGAAAAAACAAAGTACATTTGTACATTCTTCTTCCCTGTTCCCTGTTAAGCGTTCCCTACCTCAACGAATAATTTCACAGATCCTGCACGGATTCCTATATTTCTTTATTGTAACTAGTCAAGTCTATTTGGTTAGGATTCTCTAACATTTTCCGAAAAATATTCTTAATGACAACCTTTGTATTCTAGTAAATAGTCAGTCAAGAAGCCGTCATGCTCTCGTTTGTGCTAAATATCTTGAATTTGCTTATATAAATTTAGAATAAGTTAATTGGGAAAATACTCATCTTACGATTGCTGGAAACTCAATGTCAAACCACGAATAGAACACAGATTTCCAGATCATCGAAATCAAGTCCCAAGCAGACACAATCTCCTCGTATCAGATTAAGAGTATTAAGTTGAAATGTCTGTAATAGATATTCACGGGAGAGATAGAGGCTGTCTAGTGGTGCACCCGAAGCGAATAGCACAACTGTTTTGATCTGTTAATCCTACAAGTGGTGTTGCGATACACCATACGCCAGAAAACTCATTGAGGAGAGAATTCAGACAATTAAGTCGCATTTAGGCGCTTACGCAAGAGAATCTGGCGTGAACGTCTGAAAAACACTATATTCAAATGGGATTCCACTTTCTGCTCCTGATATCCCAACTTGAAATAGAGCTGCCGTGCCTGATAGTTATTTTCCAAAACATGGAGGTATAAATCTTGAAATCCCCAAGAGAGGGAAACCTTTTCACAAGCTGTCAGTAACCCAGAAGCAGCACCTTGCCTACGGTATTTTGGGTGTATAGCTAAATTAGACAAGTACGGAAAACTCTTACCTGCTTGCATCCAAGAATCGCTAAAACGCACACCCAATTCTACAGTCCCAACGATGTTGCTTGCAGTATCCTCACTAGTCATGTCAACAGCAACCAAACACAGATGATGAGGTGCAGGAGATGCGAAACGATGCCTTAAGTCTTCGTATATACCCAGACGCAATAATGGAAAAAGCCACTTTAATACACCACTTTGGCGATGAAAGCTTTCGGCAATTATTTGGGCAACACCAATCAAATCAGCAGGTGCAGCCGCACGCATTTTAAATTGGCAAGAAGCTGGAAACGCTGCGGCTAAGACTGGTTCTTGAGGAAATGAGTGAAAAAACAAAGGTTTCAAAGCTAGTTCAATTTTGATTTTATCCAATATAAATATTCTCGAATATCGTAAAACATCATCAAACCTATAGGAAAACTTTGTGAACCCTCAATACTGATGAACCGTTTACTGTGAGCAAGTGATTCAGCATAGCTTTGTGATGATCCCGATTGCTAAATTGGAGGTATGTATTTGTTGAATAGTATACTTTGCTATTTAATCTTAATTGTTGCCATATCGCAAACTTTACCATGATTGCCACCAAAAACAACTTAGTTGCTAATGTTAAAACGAGTGCGATGCTCCCTTCGGGAGCCGTCCTTTAGGCAAACGCAAAAAAACTTAACATACTGAGTGAGAGTGACGCATTGGGACAAAGAAATGGGGCAAGCCCTAATAACCCCACGATTAATCATGGGGCTTCCGGATCAACGCAAGAGGGCACAGCGGGGGAACGACTGGAAAAATCAGCCAGCCCTATTACTTCGACTCACCGAGGAGCCAACAGAGATCAACAAAAACAAGGGCTGGCTGATTTTTTTGATCCAAATGCGACGCCCCATTTCTCCAGTCATTCCCCCGGTGAACAAACTGTTATTGAACAAATCGCAACAAGTAATAACGCAGTGTTAGACTGGCTCAGGATTAAGAACACATAAGTTGATATGACACAATCGGTTACTGACAAAACTCCTATTCCAGATCAATCATGGAGGCGACACAGCGATCCACCTGGTTTGTGGATTGCTGTAGCCACTATTTCTTTTACTCTCCACTTGTTGCTCTTTTGGCTACTGCGCTCGTATTCGTATAATCTCTTATCGCAACGAAATTCGTCAAATCCTATCCCAGTAGAATTTGTAGAAATTCCTTCACAGCCAAAAGCGTCATCAAACGCAAAACCAGTTTTGTCTACAAAACCCTCGACAACTCAAAAGTCGTCTGTAACAAGCTCACCAAAGCTAGCTACTCAAGGAAATTTAACACCAAAATCCACCTCTACTATAGAAGATAGCAATGCGATTGCACTGGCAAACCCCACAAGCCCAAAAACTTCTCAACCTCAAGTAAAGGATAAAACTCAGCAACCCTTAAAAAAACAGGTTATTAAACAACCACAACCAAATCCTCAACCTATTGCAACATCTCAACCAACTCGCCAACCTGAACCATTCATAGCAAAGACTCCAGAACCTCCACTACAACCAATTCCAGAAGATACCCCACAAGCACAACAACCCCAGCCAACGCACTCGCAAACACCAGAACCTCCGCTACAGCCGACTCCAAAAGCACAACAACCCCAGCCAACCCCAGAACCAACAACTTCAGCGGATAATTCAGATACACAGAATCAACCATTACAAAATCAAACTCCAAATCCGCAGAATAACACCACAGATTCAACTCGTCCTGATTCTTCACCCGATACAGGTGAGCAACCAAAACCTCTTAATGAATCTACAGAATCACCTGGTACTCTTCCCAGACAACCTGATCAACAGGTTGCTTATGGAAAAGAAACACCGCTACCAGATCTTGCTCCACCAGTCAAACCAGAACAGCCCCCACTAGATGAGCAAAAAGGGGCAGGAGTGGCGTTAGCAACCTGGGAGATAGACACTGATGCTATTAAGAAAGATAGACAAGATAACCCTCCTCAGATACCAGCAGATTTCAAGGAAAAACAACTAGATTCCCTTCCACTCAATACAGAACTCAGCGAGCAGCCTGTAGAGTTTAAAGCTTTGTTAATAATTGATTCGGGCGGAAATTTAAATACTATATTTTTAGATCCTAAACAAAAAATTCCCGAACCACAAGCAACACAATATAAGGAATACGCCGAGAAAATTTTCAAAGGTCAAAAATTTATCCCAGCAAGCAGTAACAATGGAAACAAGCCTGATTTAGGTCAGCTTGTAGTCAACATCAAAATACAGCGCAAGTCCCCGAAGTCATGATCAAATACTTGGCATGTGACTAAAATTGTGTTATGTTCTAATAGTTGTGAATTTGCGGGCGTAGTTTAGTGGTAAAACTATAGCCTTCCAAGCTATTAATGCGGGTTCGATTCCCGCCGCCCGCTTAGCTAAAAATGAAAAAAGTTTTCAGGTAAACCCCGAAAACTTGAAGTGTCTTGCTATGAATCATTATTGCAACAAAAAAGAATATGTAATTTTTAACCGAACTTACCGCTGACGTATTCCTTGGTAGCTTGTTGTTTAGGATCTTGGAAAATAACCTCTGTGCGGTCATATTCTACAAGATAGCCAGTACGACCTCCTTTTTCGGAAGTTTGAACGTTAAAAAAGGCTGTCTTATCTGAAACCCGCGAAGCTTGTTGCATATTGTGAGTCACGATCAAAATCGTATACTGCTCCTTAAGTTCATGCAGCAAGTCTTCAACGCGTAGGGTGGAAATGGGGTCAAGAGCAGAACAGGGTTCATCCATTAAAATAACTTCAGGTTGAACCGCGATCGCCCGAGCAATACACAAACGCTGTTGTTGTCCACCAGATAAAGATAAACCACTTTGCCGCAGTTTGTCTTTGACTTCATCCCATAAAGCCGCTTGTCTGAGCGATCGCTCTACCAGTTCATCCATATCACCTTTGAAGCCGTTGAGTCTTGGACCAAAGGCGATATTGTCATAAATTGACTTGGGAAACGGGTTTGGTCTTTGAAACACCATCCCAATCCTACGACGCACTTCTACAGGGTCAATGTGAGGTGCATACAAATCTTCACCCTGGTAAAAAACTTTTCCCTCTGCTCGAAAACTTTCAATTAGATCGTTGAGGCGATTGTAGCAGCGCAGCAAGGTACTTTTACCACATCCAGAAGGACCAATAAAGGCTATTACGTTATTTCTTGGGACATCCAGCCAAATATCGCGTACTGCTAAAAAATTTCCGTAGTATACATTGAGTCCCTCTGTACGAAAAACCGTATCTGTTTGATTCCCGGTTCTAGTGTTGGTAGTCATAAATAGTGGTGCTTTTTTTTTGATTTTAGTTAAGTGTTCGATTGGCTTTTTCTATTTAAGTGTGCGACTAGTTGCCCACCGGGCAATGATATTTGTCAGCAGAACCAACAACACCAAAATCAAAGCTGCCGCCCAAGCTAGTGACTGCAAATTTGCATATGGCGAAGTACCAAAGTTGTAAACAAAAACAGCAAGAGAAGCTGTACGTTCAAATAAGCCACTAGGCCAATACTGAGAGGCTTGAGCGGTAAACAGTAAAGGTGCAGTTTCTCCAGAAGCACGAGCGATCGCCAGAGTCACCCCAGTGACAATTGCTGGTATTGCTGCTGGTAACACCACTTGGGAAACTGTTTGAAACTTAGTTGCTCCTAACCCGGTGGCGGCTTGGCGCAAATCTTGCGATACTAATTGCAAGGATTCGTCAGTAGTTCGCACTATAATGGGCAACATCAAAATTCCCAGAGCGACTCCTCCAGCTACCGCTGAGAATGTACCAGTGGTTAGAACCACAACTCCATAAGCAAACACTCCCGCTATAATCGAGGGAACTCCGCTCAAAACATTAGTAGCAAACCGAACCCAGCGAGATAGTTTTCCAGAGCTAAACTCTGTCAAATAAATTGCTGCCAAAACTCCAAAGGGAATGCTAAATAGTGCAGCAAGTGCTACTACTATTATTGTTCCGACAATGGCATGACCAAAGCCTCCTCCTGGTACGAAAGGTGGCGGTGGTAATTGGGTAAATGCGTTCAAATTCAAACTGCTGAAGCCTCGCAAGAGGACGTAAATCAGCACTGCCAGCAAGGGCAAAAGAGACAATATCCCGCATAGAAATGCTAAAACCGTCATCACGGTGTTAAACAATGTCCGGGGAGACGAGCGAGAGTAAGCCAAATTGGTGCGGCCTGATCCACCAGAGGACTGCGGTGAAAAATTAGAAGTCATATTCCAAGATACCCAAATGTTACAGTCGCTTCACTCGCAGTACTATTAACTCTGCCAAAATGTTGACAATAAAAGTTAAAACAAACAGAATTAACGCTGCGTACATTAAAGCTGAAACTTGCAGTCCGCCGGCTTCTGCGAATTGACTTGCCAGCAGAGAAGAAATCGTATTGCCTGGTGCAAATAGCGAGGCGCTAACGTTATTGGCGTTTCCAATCAATATGGTTACAGCCATTGTTTCTCCCATTGCCCGCCCGAGTCCCAGCATCACAGCACTCACAATACCAGAAAAGGCAGATGGAATAAGAACTTTTAAAATCGTTTCCCAACGGGTTGCTCCTAATCCCAAAGCTGCTTGACGCAAACTGGGCGATAAAGAAATCAAAGCATCACGAGAGATGGCTGTGATGATCGGCAAAGTCATAATCGCTAGGATGACTCCAGCGACCAACATATTAGGACCAGCGGGAATAGTGCTAAAAATTGGCAAAAAGCCCAAGGTAGAATTAAGAAATTTTCCCAGGCTTGTTAACGGGGGGACCAAAACAAAAAATCCCCAGATTCCATACACAATGCTAGGAATGGCTGCTAGCAGTTCTACCAAGAAGACCAGTACTAAGCGTAATTTTGATGGTAAGAAATTTTCGCTCAGTAAGACAGCTGTGCCAACGCCAATTGGTACAGCTATGAGTAAAGCAATAAAAGCGCTTACTAAAGTTCCGTAAATTTGCGGTAATGCCCCGTATTCATTTGTAACGGGGTTCCAAGTGCTGTTAACAATAAAGTTAGCACCATACTTCTGAATAGCAGGCAACGCCTGAATCGTAACCTGAAGGGCTATCCATACTAGGATGGCAGCAACTCCCAATGCAAAAAGCCGAGTCAGCCAAATAAAGCCACGATCCAGCGACTTTTCTGCTTGAGAAGGTGGTTTAACTATTGGAATTTGGGCTTGTGTAGTCATGACGAGACCCATTAATGGCAGAAGAAGTGGGAGCGAACCACATCAAAGAATTCAAAATTGAAAATGGACTGCGTCCTGCTGTGCTAACAAAATTCAAAAGTCACAGCAGACAAGCTAAGCGTGCTATTTACTAGCGCTGGCACCAGTAGCACTACCACCCCCAGAAATTTTATAATCTGGGCTGATGGCATCAGCAGCAGCTATCACTTTTTTTACCACGGTTTGAGGCAGAGGAACATAGCCTAGTTGTATAGCCATTTTCTGACCTTCAGTCAAGCCGTACTCAATCATGGCTTCGACTGCTTTGGCTTTTATGGCATCTGGATATTTTTTGTAAACCAAAATCCAAGTGTAGGTGACGAGGGGGTAGGACTCGTTACCGTCTGGATCTGTAATGAAGGCGCGGAGATTTCCCGGCAAAGTTACTGATTCCAGGGTTTTAGCTGCCGATTGATCGCTAGGTGCAACAAATTGCTTAGCTTTATTTTCCAAAGCAGCAAAATTGAGTTTACTATTTTTGGCGTAAGCGTACTCGACGTAACCAATTGAGCCTTGAGTTTGTTGTATTTGGGCAGTTACACCATCATTGCCCTTAGCAGCAAGCCCTACGGGCCAGTTTACAGTTTTACCGCTGCCTACTTTAGATTTCCATTCCGGATTAATTGCACTCAGGTGTTGGGTAAACACACCTGTGGTGCCACTACCTTCTGCACGATGCACAATAGTGATTGGCGTGTTAGGAAGCTTGGCGCCAGGGTTAGCAGCAGCAATTTTCGGATCGTTCCAAGACTTGATAGTGCCTAAGAAAATACCGGTATAAACATCCCGTGTAAGCTTTAGTCCCTCTACACCAGGCAAGTTGTAAGCCAGCACAATGCTACCAGCGGTCATAGGTAGCAAAAGTACGCCATTTTGCACCTTCTTGATTTCTTCATCCGTCATCGCGACGTCGCTGGCACCAAAGTCTACAAGACCTTTGGTAAATTGCTCAATTCCAGCACCGCTACCAACTGGTTGATAGTTGACTTGGAGATTGGGATTTTTCTGGTTTAAAGCCTGGAACCAAGTTTGGTACAGCGGTGCAGGGAAGGTGGCACCAGCCCCATTCAAGCTCACCTTTCCACCTAGGTCTAGTTTTCCAGGAGCACTAGCAGTAGCATCCTTTGCCGCACCACCAGGAGCTTCGCTTGTGGTATTACCGTTTTCCGCTTGCGGACCACCGCAAGCAGCTAAGCTAAGACTCAGTGCTAATACTGAAACTGTTCTTGTTAAGCAAGAAATATTAGTTACAGAGTAACGAGAAAGCATGGATATGTTTTTTTGGTGATTTTCCAGCTAAGCGATCATACTATACAGCGCGAAAGTAAAGAGAAGGTTAAGATTGTCCAAATGACTACTTTTTCTCACCCCGATATCGCAAAATATAATATTCTTTACTCGAAAAAATTTTCTCAGTGCAATTCGGTAATTCGGAAAACAAATAATACAATAGTACCTTTGTTTTAGTATAAGCTCAGCAAAAACACGCGTTTACAACAATAGTCGTTTAGGAAGTCTTTCCAATTCAGGGATCATAAAGTTCTATGAAACAGCTAAACGTCTTCAAATAAAAGTTTTGAAATTGTTAAAATACAGAGATAAAAAAACAAGATAATACAGAAATAAAAGAAAAAAATACTTAATTGATTGACATATTTGTACGAGAGTCCTTTGCATGAGTACTTTATAAATGCTAGCTGCATCCAATCAATTACTATGGTCTATGATTGGCTTATTACTAACGATGGGTGGTACCTTTTTAGAAGGTTATGTCGCCACCTCACCGTTGAGTTGGAGTCAATATGGAATTCATGCATTTTCTCTAGGTGTCACCTATCAAATTGGTGGGGTGCTGCTAGCTGGTTGTTTAGGAGGTAAGAATGCTGGTGCGCTCTCGCAAATTGCGTATATAGTAATGGGGTTAACATTATTACCAGTATTTGCTGATGGTGGTGGCATTGGTTATGTTAAAGTATCCCAGTTTGGTTATTTGATCGGTTTTATTCCTGGAGCGTGGATTTGTGGGTTTTTCGCTTTTAAAGCTAGACCTCGATTAGAAACTCTTGCCTTTAGTTGCTTTTGTGGCTTGTTAATTGTCCACTTATGCGGTATTACTTATTTGATACTCAGCTATGTTTTGCAATGGCAAGGAACAGAAACTCTGTCTTTGATGCAAGCTATGCTTAGATACTCCTGGTTTGCACTCCCTGGACAACTAGCCGTAGCTTGTGCTGTCGTCGTAATAGCATACGTGCTCCGCCACCTGATGTTTTACTAGTCATGAGTCCAAAGTCAACAGTCAATAGTGAGCCAGCGCGGACGCCACATGCCTCTGTCGGGAAACCCTCCTGCAGCAGTGGCTCGTCTTGGGGGTTTCCCCCATGAGCGACTGGTGAGACAGCGCTACAGGAGGGGAGCCACTGCGTTGGACGGGTTTCCCGGCTTGAAGCATGTGGCGTTCTCCCTCCGTAGGCGACTGCGTTAGCGCGCAGCGGAACCGAAGGTTCTCCCCGATAGCCGTAAGGCGTGGCGTTAGCCATAGGGCGAACCCGTAAGGGTCGAGAGTTGTTTGACTAATGACTGTTGACAAATGACTAATGACTAATGACTAATGATTAATTCACCATGAGTGTAAAAAATTTCCTCTTCTGGGTTGCTGCCTTTTTAGCTTTTCTCTTAGACCAACTGACAAAATACTGGGTGGTGCAAACCTTTAACTCAGGACAAACACAAGCCCTGTTACCAGGGATATTTCATCTTACCTACGTTACCAACACTGGTGCAGCCTTTAGTTTGTTCACAGGGAAAGTAGAGTGGTTACGCTGGCTATCTTTAGGAGTGAGTTTAGCATTGATAGCACTGGCATGGTTTGCAGTGTTGAATTTTTGGGATCAACTAGGGTATGGTTTAATTTTAGGGGGAGCCATCGGTAACGGCATTGACCGGTTTGTTCATGGCTACGTGGTTGATTTTCTGGATTTTCGACTAATTAACTTTCCAGTTTTTAACTTGGCAGATGTCTTTATTAATATCGGTATTATTTGCCTACTGATTGCTACCTTTCAAAAAACACCCGCTTCACATCGTAGATCACGGTAAAAAGTCAAAGAAAAAATAAAAAGTCCGTCTGACGGACTTTTTATTTTTTGACCCCAGACTCTCACCTGAGGGCATAGATTTCTTCAGATACGACAGTTAGGCAAGGCTAAAACTGCTTCTTGACTCCATCTGTACTGGGCTATTTTTACCTACCAGAGCCTGGAGGTCCAGAGGGAGTTGGAGGAGTGCTGGGATCAGTGGTGCTGCCAGGGTTAGCAGGGTTACCAGCGGGAGGCGGGGCGATTTCATTTGTACCACCAGGAGTATTTGTAGTGCCTGGGTCAGCAGGTCCAGTACCTGGTACACCTGTGCCACCAGGAGTGCTGCTATCAGGAGCACCTGTTGTTCCACCAGGAGGAGTCGTTGGAACGTCGCCTGTACCACCACCAGGAGGAGTCGTTTTAGTATCTCCACTGGGGGTAGGATTAGCAGCAGGAGGCGGCGCGACTTCGTTGCTGCCGCCGGGAGTGCCTGTTGTGCCAGGATCAGCGGGTGCAGTGCCTGGTGTTCCTGTACCACCAGGGGTACCGCTGTCAGAAGGTTTCTTTGGTGTTTCAGTACTGCTACCCGAAGGGCTTGATGTAGATGCTGAGCTTCCTTGACACCGGGAATTAAGAGGGTAATCCTTACAAAACTTTTCCTTATTTACCCTTGGTGAAAGTTTGAGTTCCCCCGATGATCCAGAGGATGGACCTCCGCTAGATTGACCTATCAGGAATTTGGTTGACTGGGCAACAGCAACGTTGCTGGTTAAAGCTAGAGTTAGTGCTGCACCGATAAGGGTCAAATATTTTCCGTTCATATTACTTCACCTCAACACCTCAACGGAGTACTTCCGCTCATTAAACCAAAATATGAGCTTTTAAGAAATCATCCTAAAAGAAGATATGTATTGTTGCTTTTAAAATTCTTATATGTTAACAATATAGGGTTTATCTGTTTACTTTAATAAAGTAGTCAGGGAAAAAATACAGCATTGGAAGTCTCAACTTCACAAAATGTGAAGAAAGTAAAGGTAGACAAAACAAGCATGACAAGGTAACAAGAAAAATAATGGCAAGATTATGATGTGGGAAAATTAACAAGATAAGTTGAATTATTATTTATATATATTTTTGAAGTGTCAAATTGAATCGGGAACAATTCCATGCCGCCAACGTCTTCGTAGGCTTATGATTACAATGGTGGAATACTAGCATCGAGGTTGCAATGCGCCCGATTCCTTACCAATAAATGTGGTGTAAATAGCCGATGAGTTCCCCCCAACCGCCTCAAAAGCCACAAACTTTGCTTGGTCAAATAACTCAAGCAGTACAAACAATTCAAGCGAGAGTCGATTTCTCGAAACTAGCACTAAAACCAAACGCCAAGGTACCAGAACTTTTGGTGCAGGATTCAGGGGCGGATAAGGCGGAGGTGTATCCGTTGTTGGGCGATCGCTACATGCTAGGTCGCAGTTCCAAATCCTGCGATATTGTTGTCCGTAACCCAGTTGTCAGCCAAATTCACCTGTCTCTTTCACGGGATTCTGCTCAAAGACAATCTGTTTTCGTTATTAAAGATGAAAACTCCACAAATGGCATTTATCGGGGTAAACGTCGGGTAAATTCTTTAGAGTTACGTCACGGCGATGTTCTCACTCTTGGACCTCCAGAACTCGCCGCCTCAGTCAGAGTGCAATACGTTGATCCACCTCCTTGGTATGTCAGAGCAGCAACTTGGACAGCTTACGGAGTGGGTGGAGCCACCGCCCTCATGGCTCTGGTTATTGGCGTCGAATCGCTGAAATTTTCTGTCAAACCTTTACCTGGAGCAACGCGAGCACCAGTAGTTGTTTACGCTCGTGATGGAGTCACCAAGTTACGCGAACCTCGGACGACTTCTCATATAGATATGAAGCAGTTGAAAGATTTTGGTCCTTACTTGCCAACTGCAGTCGTTGCTTCTGAAGATACCCGTTATTACTGGCACTTTGGAGTTGATCCGCTAGGGATTTTACGAGCCGTATTCATAAATAGCAAAAGCGGTGATATCCAGCAAGGAGCTAGTACCGTCACGCAACAAGTTGCCAGGAGTTTGTTCCGCGATTATGTTGGCAGGCAAGATTCTCTTGGGCGTAAAGTTCGAGAAGCGGTTGTCTCCCTAAAATTAGAAACGTTTTACAGTAAAGATTTCATCTTACTTACTTATTTAAATCGGGTTTTCTTAGGAGCAGATACCTCCGGTTTCGAGGATGCTTCTCGGTATTACTTTGACAAGTCAGCAAAAGAGCTAACTCTGTCAGAGGCGGCGACTTTGGTGGCAATTTTACCTGCTCCCAACGGTTTCGATTTTTGTGGAGGAGATAACCAGAACAAGTTAAGAACTATCGAGTACCGCAATCGAGTCCTCAAGCGGATGCTAGAGATAGGCAAAATCAAACCAGATGAGTATAACCGAGCTAGGCGATCGCCTATTGAAATCAGCTCTAAAGTCTGCGAACGGCAGGCAAAAACAACTGCTCCTTATTTTTATAGTTATGTCTTTCAAGAACTAGAAGCCATTCTGGGAAAAGAACTGGCAACAGAAGGAAACTTTATTATTGAAACTCGGCTCGATCCAGCAATTCAAAAACAAGCAGAAGAAGCACTGAGTAAACATATTGGCAACGCAGGGCCCTCTTTTGGTTTTTCTCAAGGAGCAATGCTAACTCTTGATTCCAGCGATGGAAGTATCCTGGCAATGATTGGAGGCAAGGATTATAAATCAAGCCAGTTCAATCGTGCGGTTCAATCAAAAAGACAACCAGGTTCCACCTTCAAAGTCTTTACTTACACAACTGCTATTGAGCAAGGCATTTCGCCCGGAAATTCATATTCGTGCTCTCCTTTTCGTTGGCAAGGCTTTACCTACAAACCATGTCGTACAAGCGCAGGTAGCTTGGATCTTGCCACAGGGCTAGCATTATCTGAAAACCCGATCGCATTGAGGATTGCCAAAGAAGTTGGGCTAGATAATATCGTGAAAACGGCGCGACGATTAGGGGTGAAGTCAGACCTAGATCCAGTTCCTGGCTTAGTTATAGGTCAAAGTGTCGTGAATGTCATGGAAATGACAGGTGCATTTGGCGCTATTGGTAATGGGGGTGTGTGGAATCGCCCTCATGCAATTAGCCGGATTCTAGATAGCAGTGATTGCCGCGATCCAAAGGATCTGAAAACTTGCCGTGTGATGTACTCCTATGACCAAGATCCGGATGCCAACAAACGAGTGCTACAACCTAACATTGCCAATACAATGATTGATCTTCTGCGCGGTGTGATCGCAAAGGGTACCGGTCGAAGTGCACAACTAGGACTAGGGGAAGCAGGTAAAACAGGTACAACAGATAAAAACGTTGACTTGTGGTTTATTGGCTTTATTCCTAGTCGGCGGCTGGTGACTGGTATTTGGTTGGGAAACGACAATAATGCCCCCACATCTGGCAGTAGTGCTCAAGCTGCTGAATTATGGGGAAAATACATGGGCAAAATTACCAAGTAAAAGGAGTCAGAACAGAGAATTCACCAATTTTTGGAGCCTGACTCCTAACAATCTACCGATATCCTCGCCAGGGAAGAACCTCCAGGCTACCGTTAGGCTTAAACAGCACCTGGTAGTGTGCAAGAGGTTCTTTCTTATTTGGAGGAGCCAAGTTTGAGCCGTAGACATCTTGAAACATTTTAGGAAGGGGTGTTGCCCGATAATAGTCAACGGCTGGTTGGTTGAGTGGTTCGTAGTCGGCAATAACGCCATCTTTATTAACTGCTACCCGGTATCTCAAATCTTGTGCAAAAGTAGAAGAACTACTCCAATTTTGGCGGATAGTGTTAGAAAGCTTTTGCTTCAAATCCTTGACTGCGTTAGGGTCTGTAATTTTTGTACCAACAACATCTGGCCTTTTGGTGTATCCCCGCCAAGGGCTAACCTGTAGCACACCTGTTGTCGTAAAGACCACTCTATATTGGGCGATCGCTTCGTTTTTAGCAGAAGTGCGATTTGCCGGATTGTTAAGTAAGCTTGCTAAAGGAGTTTTCTCGACAGCATCATTTGCTTGCTTATTTACAGCTTTATATCCAACAATTGCACCATCTGCACCAACTCCCACACGATATACCAAATCCTGACCTAGTCCTGAGCGTTTGTCCCAACTTGGATTAATTTTGTTATATAATTCACGGTTCAAGACACGCAGTTGAGATGCATCTGTGATTTCTCCAGATGTATTTAAAAGTACTTCTAAATCCTTGGTAACAGGTGGTGCACCTGGTGTGGGAGTTGCTGCAGTAGAATTTAGCACTACTGAGGAAGAAGCTGTTGTGGGCGTAAATGTAGGATTTGCGGCTATCTGTTCATTAGCAGTTGGTGTAGGAGTAACAGACGCCGTTGAAGGACTATTGACATTAGTAGTTTGATTGATATTTTGCTGTGTGTTCGCTTGGGGCGAGCGAACTTGTGGAGCTGGAATCATGGTAAAAGCAACAGCTGCTGCTGCCAAACTCGTCACTCCCACACTCGCAGGCACTGCCTGCTTGATCACAGCTTGACTGACACCGCCATGACGTCTGGCAACTGGTTGTAATTGTAATGTTAATTCTGGTAAAGTTTGACTGTCTGCGAAAAACTGGTCTATCGCTTCGACTAAATCGAAGAACTGCACCGTGTTCAAATCGACTTGTATTCGCTGGTTTCCATTGTTGGAGTAAGACTCTATTCCATCTGCTGCTGCATCAGAATGCACAATTAATCTATGTTGGTTATTGCCAATTTTCTGGAACTGCACTAACTCTGACTCAGTGTTATGCGCATCGGCATGTGGCACACTACTCAAAAATTCTTGAGCATATGCACTGACTCCCCTAAGCAAACTTTCAAAAAATTCTCGCCCTCCACTTAGTGGTCTAGTGTAGCCAGATATATAGCATTCTGCATTTACCAATATAGATAATTCTGGCCGCAGTTCCTGAAAATGCGCTGCCCTTGAGGCATCACTTAAACCCTCCAGCAGTAGTGTGCAATTCGGTAAACTATACTTACGTTGAATATTCATTCCACCTCACCGTCAAAAAGACTAATCCAGAACCGCTGCATTCCAGCTGTACCAGTACAAAATAATAATTGTTCCAACAAAGTTATAGCTAGATCATTTAATTTTTCCTCGGAATTTAACGCTAAAACACCAGAACGTCGAGTATTCATTCGGCTCTTAAAGTGGCTTCTAAAGCGCTCTAAGTAGTTAGATAGACGTAAATTCTGTTCCAGTGGAAGCTGTTTTTCAACCATTTGTTGATGTATCGCTAGCAACTGGCGAATGACAACAGTTAAGCGTCGCGCAATGTAGCAACCAATAACCACTAAAGCTTTTGCTTCCATGATAGACAGAGGACGGCGGATATGTGCTCGTCGCATGGGGTTGGTATTACGCATTTGCCATAAATTGACCCGGTTTTTAACAATTCCTTTAAGATCCAATTCTTCAGCAAATGCCAAAATAGCTTCAGAGCCACCAAGCTCTAGCGCTTCAATTGCCAGTAGCATAAGATCTATTTGCAACCTAGCTCTACGAGGACATCCCTGTCCTTCAACTACTGGTTGGGGTAAAGAGTCCAGAATCATCGGCACAGACTGGGGAGTTGGACTGTTAATTGGTGTGATACTAGCAGAAATATTCATTATAGATACCATTAACGGTTGCAACAAACTGAGTAAAACTAATTTAAAATAGATTACCAGTCAATAAATCAGACTGATAGCATTATTGGCAAGTTTGCCTGATACATACATTACTTACTCTTTTGACACAAAGGTTTCCGCATTGCTTTTCATTAAAGTTTATAAATTTTAAGTTCTCTTAGCTGACTGGTTATATCCTTATATCCATAGCTTGGTGTAGATTCCAATAATCGTCAATGGATAGACTTTTTTGAGGTCTCATACCAAGCGTATGACATTTTAGTGTACGATTTTTCCGGTATATACCTCCTGTTGAACCGAAAGCTTGCAATCGGGCGATAGTGGTTGTAGCTTGTACTGCTGGAACTAAAACTTTTCTCTATTTTATGAATTTAAAGTCTCTGATTCGTGACATTCCAGATTTTCCTAAACCGGGAATTTTATTTCGCGATATCACTACGCTGCTGCGCGACCCTGAGGGATTGCGCTACACGGTTGACCTGTTTGCACAAAAAATAAAAGATGCTGGATTGACGGCAGAATACATAGTGGGAATAGAGTCACGGGGCTTTATTGTTGGCGCACCACTTGCTTATCAGTTAGGAACTGGTTTTATTCCTGTTCGTAAACGTGGTAAATTACCAGCAGCAGTCCACTCAATTGAGTACGCACTGGAGTACGGTACTGATTGTTTGGAAGTCCACCAAGACGCTTTGCATGCAGGAAGCCGAGTTTTGATTATAGACGACCTGCTCGCAACGGGTGGAACTGCAAGTGCAACGGCAAAATTAGTCCAAAAAATTGGCTGCAAACTTGAAGGTTTTGGGTTTATTATCGAGCTACATGATTTACAAGGACGAAAACATCTGCCAGATGTGCCCATCGTCACCCTTGTAGAATACTAGTACAATTCGGCAGGAGGCTCAATTAGCAGCTTTGCTGAAGGCGCAAAAGTTAACCACATAAAATTTTTGTGTCCTTCTAACGAGCAGATGACTCCCGCCTTAATGTACTGCTAAGTTAATAGTCTAGATTCCAAAATTTTTTTGACCCTTACGGGTTCGCCCTTCGGGTTCGCAGTCGCCTAGGTCGGGAGACCCTCCTGCAGCGCTGTCTCACCAGTCGCTCATGGGGGAAACCCCCAAGACCGCGCTGCTCACTATTGACTGTTGACTAACAAGTAATGACTAATGACTAATGACTACTACACGAATTTCCTTGGATGCAAGCCGTGACTGGCTTTTAAGGTTAGTCACGAGCGAAAGTTTTATTTATGTCACCAAGCGGCTATTGCAGGCGCTGTTGACTTTGTTCTTAGCGTCGGCGTTGTCGTTTATCATTATTCAACTTGCTCCAGGAGACTATGTAGATACGCTACGGCAAAACCCAAAGATTTCTCCAGAAAGAATTGAGGAACTCAGACGACAGTTTGGTCTGGATAAATCTTGGCCAGAGCAATTTGGACTTTGGCTGTGGCGAATCATAACACAGGGGGATTTTGGCACAAGCTTTGTTTACCAGCGGTCAGTGGGGTCGCTGTTGTGGGAACGGGTACCTGCCACTTTGCTGTTGGCAGTGTCTTCTTTGATTGTAACCTGGGCGATCGCCATCCCTTTGGGGATAGTCGCGGCTGTGAAACAAAATCAGTTGGTTGACCGCATTTTGCAGGTAATTAGTTATGCTGGACAAGGGTTTCCCAGTTTCATCACAGCTTTATTGTTGCTGATTTTAGCCCAAAACCTCTCACCCATTTTTCCAGTGGGTGACATGACTAGTATTAATCACAATGAACTCAATTGGTTTGGTCAAATCTTAGATATTGGCTGGCACATGATTTTACCCACGATTGCTTTGAGTGTCACCAGCTTTGCTGGCTTACAGCGTATTACTCGTGGTGAATTATTGGATGTGCTACGTCAAGATTATATTCAAACAGCTCGTGCCAAAGGACTGCCAGAAAACCGTGTTATTTATGTTCATGCTTTGCGCAATGCAATCAACCCTTTGATTACTTTGTTAGGTTTTGAATTAGCAGGTTTATTGGGTGGTGCATTTATTGCAGAATTTTTCTTCAATTGGCCTGGTTTAGGAAGATTGACTTTACAAGCGGTGCAGGCTCAAGATTTATATTTGGTGATGGCAAGTTTGGTTATCAGCGCTGTACTACTGAGTATTGGTAATTTGATAGCGGATTTGTTACTGAAGGTGAGTGATCCTCGCATTCGTTTAGAAAATCTCAATTAAATCATTTTAAATCAAAGGAATGGTACACTCATATTGAGCGTCCTTCGTCATTAGTTATTGGTACAAAACTACTGACTAATGACTAGTGACTAATGACTGATAACTATGTTTTCTGAAGTTTATTATCTGGTGCGATCGCAAGCTGATGGTCGTTATCTGGTGGCTCGTTCCGACCGTAAAGCTAATGGTTTTTTACTGTTGTTTCGCGAACACTTTGATGCCCTCAGCTACCTCAACACTCATGCTGGTGAGGTGGCAAACCGCTTTGCTGTAGAATCTGTTGCTGGCTCTCAAATAGGACCTTTGCTGAAACGCTGGGGTTTTAGTGGCGTGGGTATTGTTTCTGACCCATTATTACCAAAAATTGAATTTTTGCAACAAAACTAAACCGCAGAGAAACTTTTTCTGCGGTTCAAAACCTAAAATCCCTAAACAGATACTTTCTCCAATATCAATTTAGAACGCTTCACTTGTTCGGGAACAGAAACTGGGTAGTCTCCAGTGAAGCAAGCACAACAAAAGCTTTCTGGATCTTCTCGTGTTGACTTTAGCATTCCTTCCCTAGTGAGATAGGCAAGGCTATCTACTTCTAGTTGCTTGGCAATTTCTTCTACTGAGGTAGTAGCAGCAATCAGTTGGTCTTGGGTATCAGTATCAATACCATAAAAGCAGGGATGAGTTACTGGTGGAGAGGAAATCCGCATATGCACTTCCAGCGCACCTGCTTCACGCAAGGCTTTAACTAACTTACGGCTGGTAGTTCCCCGCACAATGGAATCATCTACAATGATCACGCGTTTACCAAATAGCACATCTTTGAGAGGGTTGAGTTTCATGCGGATACCTGATTCTCGCATACTCTGTGTTGGCTGAATAAAAGTACGCCCCACATAGCGGTTCTTAATCAATCCTTCCGCATAAGGAATGCCAGAAGCTTGAGAGTAGCCTATAGCAGCGGGAATTCCAGAATCAGGGACACCAATCACCAAATCAGCATCAGCCGGAGATTCTTGAGCCAGTCGCCGTCCTATACGCATCCGATAGGTGTACAAACTTTCGTTGTGCATCACGCTATCAGGACGAGCAAAGTAAATCATCTCAAAAATGCACATCTTTCTCTTGCACTTTTGACTCCATTGAAACGAAGTTAAACCAACTTCCGTAATCCAAACCATTTCACCTGGTTCCACATCTCGCAGGTATTGTGCACCAATGATGTCTAAACCACAAGTTTCAGAGGAGAGAACATAGCGAACTGGATTATCACCCAAGGTACCAATCACAAGGGGACGAATACCATTGGGGTCGCGAACGCCCATTATACCTTGTGATGTACCAATAACTAAGCTAAAAGCTCCTTGGCAGCGGTGAAAAGCCCGCATGCAGCCTTCTTGCCAATCTGCACCAGCGTTGATTTCTTCAGCAATGGCAAAAGCAATCATTTCTGAGTCAGTGGTGCTAACTAAGTTGCAGTTGTTCTTCAACAACTCCTCTCGTAGCGGCACAGTATTGACTAAATTTCCATTATGTGCTAAAGCGACAGTTCCCAAGCGAGTTTCCACAACAGCAGGTTGAGCGTTCACTTTGCGGCTAGAACCCGTGGTTGAATAACGAGTGTGACCAACAGCTATAGTTCCAGGCAAGTTTTCCAAGATTGATTCATTAAAGACTTGGGACACCAACCCCATGTCTTTGTGTAACTTGACTCGTTCACCCTCAAATGTGGCAATACCAGCCGATTCTTGACCCCGGTGCTGGAGGGCGTACAATCCAAAGTATGTTAGTTTGGCAACGTCTTCTCCTGGTGCGTAGATACCAAAAACACCGCAAGCTTCTTCTGGCTTATCTGGACGATTTTCATGGTCATTGACTGAGTTATTAGGCAATTGAGAGTCATCCAAAGAGTCGGGTTGGTGAGGAATCATGGCAGCTGTGCTCCTGATGAGGATGTCAAGTCACAAACAATATTTCTAAGGACAGTTGCAGATAATTTTAATAATTCTTAACCATCCATTAACACAGTACCGCAATTATGCCTATCAACGCCAGTGTCTTGAATAAGGAAATGCTATCTATGAATTAGAAGTCGTGTTATGAATGGTCAAACGGCTTTGAATTGCGTTTAGATAGCGATCGCTCACTTCCTCAATTGTAACTTTTATTAAAGTGTGATTGCCAGTTGTTAAGATTCGCAAACCTATTTCGGAATTTTCAACCGTACCAAGTTTTTGCCAATGATGACCTAGTTGTTCTGTTAAAAGACTCTCCCAAGTTTTTTGTTGTTCTCTTCCAACAGAGACTACAATTCGTGCGCCACCTTCACCAAAAAGAACTTCATCCCAACGTTGGTTGTTATCTGCTGGTAACTCTAATTGGATTTGGGCACCAAATTTGCCAGTTATACAACATTCTGCCAGAGCAACGGCGACTCCACCCTCAGCACAATCATGAGCCGAACGTACCCAACCTTTGCGAATTCCCTCGCGACAGACTTGTTGTACTTGGCGTTCCAATTCAAAATCAACTCGTGGCGGTTTTCCAGCAACAGTGTTGTGGATAGTGGCTAAATATTCCGAACCGCCTAGCGTTGAGTGGGAAGAAAGTTCACCCAACAAATAAATCAAATCACCATTCACTTGCCAAGCTTGACCACAAATCTTGGTCAAATCAGGGATTAAGCCTACCATACCAACAACAGGGGTAGGATAGATTGGTTGTGGCTTGCCTTGAGAATCGAGAGTTTCATTGTAAAGAGAGACATTTCCCCCCGTCACTGGAGTTGTCATTTCTCGACAACCTTCAGCCAAACCACGACAAGCTTCTGCTAATTGCCAGTAACCAATAGGTTTTTCTGGACTGCCAAAATTCAGGTTATCAGTAACCGCTAAAGGTTCAGCACCTACACAGCTAAGATTTCGTGCTGCTTCTGCGACAACTGCTTTAGCTCCCTCATAGGGATCAAGATAAACATAACGGGGATTGCAATCAACCGTAGCCGCTACAGCGCTTTTGACACTGGAGACTATTTCCTCATCCTCGCCCAACTGTGGACGCAAGCGAATCACAGAAGCATCTGCACCACCTGGCAAC
Source organism: Brasilonema angustatum (assembly GCF_059505445.1). NCBI lineage: Bacteria > Bacillati > Cyanobacteriota > Cyanophyceae > Nostocales > Scytonemataceae > Brasilonema > Brasilonema angustatum. The sequence goes on from NZ_JCACKO010000135.1 coordinate 92,928, forward strand.
ATAACGGTGTTATTCTGCACCTGATGGTCGTATTGACGATATACCCAACGTTTTGACGCAATGCTAGGAGTATCCAGCAAAGTCAACAGAATGTCATTCCAACTTTGCAAGCGTCCTTGAATTTCTATACCAGCAGATGTACTCTTAGGCAGAGAATCAGGAGTCCATTCCCAAGCTTTTTGTGCATATTCCGGTGGTTGGGCCAACAATTCCCGGTGATATAGTGGGGTATTTTCTGCCAACGCCGTTGCAGGAATTTCTGCAGCAACTTCACCCTGGAATAAAATCCGGACAATGGGTTCAGCAATAACAGAACCTGCAACAACTGCCTGCAGTCCCCATCGATGGAAAATGTCAATTAACTCTTGTTCGCGTCCCTTGTGTGCAACAAACAACATCCGTTCTTGAGATTCGGAAAGCAAATATTCGTAGGGAACCATTCCTGCTTCCCGTACAGGAATTTTGTCTAAATCGAATTCGATGCCCACATCGCCTTTTGCAGCCATTTCTGAGGTAGAACAGGTAATACCCGCAGCCCCCATATCCTGTGCGGCGACGACTGCACCTGTTTTAAACGCCTCCAAACAAGCTTCAATTAACGACTTCTCCAAAAAAGGATCGCCCACTTGTACCGCTGGGCGATCGTCCATAGACTCATCACTAAGTTCTGCACTGGCAAAACTTGCACCTCCCATACCATCACGTCCAGTCGTAGAACCAACATAAAGCACGGGGTTACCTATACCAGACGCCCCAGATTTAACAATTTCTGGCGTTTCCATCAATCCCAGCGCCATCACATTCACCAAAGGGTTATCAGAGTAAGCCCGATCAAAGTAAACTTCACCGCCGACAGTGGGGACACCTACGCAATTTCCGTAATGGGAGATACCAGCAACAACGCCACTAAAAAGCCTTTGGGTTTTCGCATCGTCTAGAGAACCAAAGCGCAGAGAATTTAACACGGCAATGGGACGCGCACCCATTGTAAAAATATCTCTTAAGATACCTCCTACTCCTGTGGCAGCTCCTTGAAAAGGTTCAACCGCTGATGGATGGTTGTGTGACTCAATCTTAAACGCAAGTCGCAGACCATCGCCCAAATCTACAACACCAGCATTTTCACCAGGTCCAACAAGAATGCGGGATCCTGTTGTGGGAAACTGTTTGAGTAACGGACGGGAATTCTTATAACAGCAATGTTCTGACCACATCACCCCAAACATTCCCAGTTCCGCTTTGTTGGGATGACGCCCCAGACGCCTGACAATTTCTTCATATTCTTCTAGCTTCAAACCAACAGCTGCGATTTCTTCAGGAGAAAAAGGAGCATCGGAAATGGGGATCATGGTAATAATGCAGCAAGGGGACAGAGCATTATTTTAGCGATTTAAGTGCCCCGTAGGTATCCACGTAAATGGTTTTCTATTTTTTCAAGTAAGATGCTGCGTGCTTTGTTCTGCTGCAATCGTTATTCTTGCTGAAGTTAATTGCAACAGGTGACAAATTAATATTGCTACGAAGGGGCTCGTTTTTTCTGTCCAAGTGCTTACATTTAGCTGAACTCTGTTCATGATAGAGGTTTTCGGTCAACTGTATAAACACGTAATTTTTTATAGGCACTTTAAGTTTCCGAAAAACCAAATAAGTGTTTTCACTATTTGAAGAAGAGAGATCCTTTCATACGATTAATATTAACTAAGTCAAGTGTGATAAATGAGTTTTGCCATATACAATACGCGTATCTAAAGTGATGATAAAACAAGTTCGAAATTGTTAAAATCATCAGTTTTTTCATAGGCAATCATACTTGTATTAGTTAACAAAATTTGATTTTTGTAGTGTCATAACTACTACTCAACACAATTGTCCCACGTACCCAATTGATTGAATTTGTGGCTTAGTCTGTTCTTTTCACAAAAGGAATTGTAAAAAAATGTTAGGGGAATCTTTCTCTGTTGAAGGTTCCTCTAATAAAATTTACCAATAGACGGAAAACCCATTTATTGACATGGCTGGCTCGCCAATGTACTAGTGTACGTTAAATGTGGAAAGAGAGCGACCATTTTAAACAAGTAAAAATTTAACAATACAAGTATTCTTTGTTTTCACTTTTTCCTTGTTGTACTAGTGCAAAAAAGCACTTAGACTGTCAGCCAAGGCGTTACTCCAGGTAAGGCTGTAATCCTTATATAATCTATTTTTTATCTGTTCATAAATGTCGCGCTGTACTAACTTGGCTTCCTATGTGAAGCGCAAGTTACACATTTGGGATGCTCCTGAAATATCTACTATGTGTATAAAATAATTTATTGAGCCAAATATTGTTTCTGATTCTCCAGAAACTGGCTGCTTCTTAGGTAAAAGGCTATGCTGGTTATAGCTTAATTTTTTAGTTATTAAAAGATGAAATTTTGCGTTTTTATCTGTCTATGCAGTTTATTAGAAATAATTTTGTGATGAAAATCACTGATGCTGATGATTGAGATCCTATTTTTTATATAAATGAATAGACATAATACTAATAACTGAACTCTAGCCGAGTCATTAATAGGGAACACACTAAACGCCGACAGCTTTCACAAAAAGACTGCCGGCTTTTTGTATATCAGGGGAAATAGGGAAATAGGAAAATAAAAGTAGTAACAAATGACTCTTGACTATCAAATAAAATTTCCCCACAACCTGTTAGTAACTTGACACAAGTTGTGCCGTAGCCACTATCTAGTGTGGGGAGGGTATGATCAGTATATGGGTATTATTGACATTGAGGGGTAGTTGACTGCATTCTAAATTTGTAGTCCGCAAATCCACTCAAAGAAGTCTCACTAACTTTGTCTTAAGACATCGCTTGAATGATGTAGTCAAAGTAGGGGGCTGTTTCAGCCGCGTCTTCTGCATTCAGTAAGTTAAGGGAGGCTTTTTTCAGACAGTTGATTGCTTCTACCATTCCAGGTACGGGAACGCCGAGGGAATTGTACATTTCCCTGACACCAATTAAACCAATATCTTCAATTGGTTGTTTGTCACCTGCTAGTATGCCGTAAGTGATTAGGCGTAAGTACCAACCGTAGTCACGTACACATAAAGCACGTTGTCTTTGCCCGTATGCATTGCCCCCAGGTGAGATAAAATCCGGACGCTTCTGCCAAAGCTGTTTAGTAGCTTCTTGAACTATCTTTTTTTCATTTTCGGCTAAGGTTGAGACAATTCGTATCCGTTGCTCGCCGGTTTGCAAATAGTCTTTGATATTGTTGAGCTCGCCACTGCTAGGATAACGCAGTTCGTCGTCGGCTTGGAGAATAACTTGGCTTACTACAGTCATGATTATTGCAATGACATGAATTAATTATTATTTGCTAGTTTAACGAGTGTTGAGGACACAAGTGAAGAGAGGACAACGAAACAATGTGATCGCTTTCCCAGCGGAAGACACTTGGGTACCAAGAGTTGTTGCGGACTTGCGCCGCCCCTGGAAACTATGCCCCGAGGGTGGTTTCACTGCCTTGCAGTGGCGGCTATTGATCAAAAACGAATGACTAATGACTAAAAAAACTTGGAAACAGGGTGAATTAATTGACGTTGATATTGTGGATTTGAATGATGCAGGTGATGGTGTGGGGCGTTGGCAAGAAAGGATCGTATTTGTAAGCGACACTGTACCGGGCGATCGCGCTGTTGTCTTTTTGGTACACGTTAAACCCAACTACGCTCACGCTAAACTCAAACAACTTCTCAAATCATCGCCCTACCGCGTCCGACCTAGCTGTATCGTGGCTGATAAATGTGGTGGTTGTCAATGGCAGCATATTGATTATCAGTACCAGTTGCTAGCAAAGCAAAATCAAGTTATCCAGGCTTTGGAACGTATTGGCGGTTTTGTCCAACCACCGGTAGATCCAGTGCTTTCGACTGCTGAATGTTTGGGCTACCGTAACAAAGCGACTTATCCTGTGGGATTATCTGCCACTCTTACGGTTCAAGCTGGTTACTACCAAAAAGGTAGCCACCAATTGATTAACTTGAACCAATGTCCTGTACAAGATCCAAGATTAAATCCTTTGCTGTTGGAAGTTAAACAGGACATCCAAAAGCGGGGTTGGCAAGTTTACAACGAACAGCGCCACACAGGTGTTGTACGTCATCTTAGTTTACGCATTGGTCGCCGCACAGGGGAAATTTTACTAACTTTGGTGGTTAAGGACCCGAATTTAGACGGAATTCAAGACCAAGCACTCGAATGGTTAAAGCGCTATCCCCAGTTAGTGGGGGTTTGTTTGAACCGCAACCCAAACCGTACTAATGCCATTTTTGGACGGGAAACTCATTGCATTGCTGGGCATTCTTACTTAAGAGAAAAATTTGCCGGACTAGAATTCCAAGTACGACCAGATACATTTTTCCAAGTAAATACGGAGACTGCAGAAGCATTGTTGCAGGTCATTAAATCAGAACTCAATTTACAAGGTTCTGAGGTGTTACTTGATACTTATTGTGGTATTGGGACGTTGACATTGCCACTTGCCAAACAAGTTAAAAAAGCAATCGGGTTAGAATTGCAACCTGAGGCAGTAGAACAAGCAATTTTAAATGCAAAGCATAATGAGATTTCAAATGTCATTTTTCAGACTGGGGCTGTGGAGAAATTACTTCCTGAGATAGAAATTTTGCCAGACATTGTTCTGCTTGATCCACCACGTAAGGGATGCGATCGCACTGTAATTGAAACTTTACTCAAATCTAAACCCCGACGTATTGTTTACATCAGTTGTAAAGTCGCTACCCTTGCTCGTGACCTCAAATTACTTTGTCAAAACGGGGTATATAGTCTCACACGGGTACAACCGGCTGATTTTTTTGGGCAAACCGCTCATGTGGAAGCTGCCGCATTTCTTGTCCTCTCACAATTGGACAAAGGTACTAACTCATTTACAACTTAGGTGAAATAAAAATTTGTCGCCCAATGCATCGTCAGAATGCTATAATACTATTAAGATAAATATATAATTCCTTTTGTGTAAAGAGATTGACGTTGCAAAAACTCTCCGAAAAATATGAAACGAGCTGTCTAAAATGCGAATTGGCGTAAAAGAGTATTAACGTACTCTTTTCACTAAAAAACATATCAGTTGCTTACTGTTGAAACAGTTGCAAATAAGCCGTTTTTTCTGTAAGTGACTCTATGTCAAAAAGGAGAGTTAATGCTCCCTAGCATTTTCAAAATTTAGTTGTGAAGACGAAAGTTTGAAGGCAACATAACCACCTCAAATTCTATCAGGGTGCCTGTGACAGCAAACTGATGTCTAGCTAACTCTGAAAGCTACGGGGTTTCTATTGTGATCACTATCTCGCTTCGTCCTACAGGGCGTAATTGGGGTACAATTAGTTTTGCCTCAACTTTGTACCTCTGTCCGATACTAGATTTGCTTTTGGCAGAAATTCCGGGCAAATTACAAGCAGAACTGCGGCTAGGACTTCAAGAAGCTCTGGTAAACGCAGCCAAACACGGTAACAATCTAGATCCTGGGAAAAGGGTTGTTGTTCGCTTTTCCTTAATTGATAATCAGTATTGGTGGGTCATATCAGACCAAGGTAGCGGTTTTACACCATGTTTTACTAGCGACGTTGATATCGATCCCACAGAATATTTACCACCCGATGAGTCAGAAAATGGTCGTGGTATGTCTATTCTTCATCAAATTTTTGATCAGGTTCAATGGAACAGTAAAGGTACAGAGTTGAGGCTTTGTAAACAAATAGAAAATCGAAACCGGCTTGCTTTGCGACGCTGAAGACGGATAAGCCAGAGGAGGAAGTGAACTTTCAAAATCTGGCTTATCCTCCTTATCTTGCCCTATTTCTTTTGATCGCCGTGAGTTGGACAAGGTGGAGCAGAAATAGAGCGATCCAACCAACCAGTTGCTTGCTGTAGTCTGAGTAAAGCTTCTTGTGGTTCATCTTTAAGAAGAAACACAACAGCGGCTGCCACTTGTTCACTTGCGCGAACATTGCGGTTAGACTTGAGACGATGCCAATCGTTAGGAGAGATGCTCAGCTTCTCCATCAGGGCTTGGGCTAGTTCCAAGCTGCTAAACTGATTGAGTTGACTAGCTTTAGGTAGCTGGGTTGATTTCGACATAATATCAGACATGAGTGCTGAGTACTGAAGTTGTACATAAGAGTCTGGGGCTATTTCATTCTATGCACAACCACCCGGAAATAAATTTATAGTCTAATAGCCGAAATTGTTAAAACGGACATCTTGCACCCGGAGGGTGCAAGTATGATGTCTATTAATTTGTACATGAAGCCGCCTAAACAATCATCTGATATCCCATTTGGAGAAGAAAATCAAGATCCAGAATTTGAACAAGAACTTTTGAAAGTGGAGCGTGCGCTTGTTGCTTTAAAGGAACGCTACAATCAAGTGCAAGCAGACAAAGCCAGTCGAAGAGAATTGCAACAACGTCTCCAACGATCGCGCCACAGTAAATTACCAAATGTAAAAGCCGAGTTAAAGCAAATTCAACAACAGTTGGAAGAACTTGAACTTAACTTAGAAAGTCAATTATTTTCCTGGGATAGCCTTAAAGAACCTTTTTGGCAAGCCATCCGCTTTGGTGGTTTGGGCGTTATCATAGGCTGGTTATTAAAGTCTGTTGCTGGATGATATGGAAAATCGGCGGATTGCAGAAATATTACGAAGTGGTGAACCTGATGAATTTGTAGCAGTTCAAGGCTGGGTTCGCACAAAACGAGAGTTAAAAGGATTTTCTTTTATAGAAGTAAATGATGGCTCATGTTTGGCGAGTTTGCAAGTGGTACTCAATGAGGATTTACCAGACTACGATGATATTTTAAAAAAGCTGAATACAGGTGCTTCCGTGGAAGTGGCTGGAGTGTTGGTGGCTTCTGTTGGGAAAGGACAGCGGATCGAGTTGAAAACAGACAAGATAAAAGTCTTTGGGGAAGCTGATCCCGAAACATATCCGCTGCAAAAGAAACGCCATTCCTTTGAGTTTTTGCGAACTATAGGACATTTGCGATCGCGCACCAATTCCTTTGGCGCAGTTTTCCGAGTTAGAAACGCCTGCGCTACCGCCATTCATCAATTCTTCCAAGAACGCGGCTTTTTGTGGGTACACACTCCCATCATCACCGCTAATGACTGCGAAGGTGCTGGTGAACTTTTCAGTGTAACTAGTTTGGATCTCAAAAATGTTCCCCGCACACAAACCCAAGCTATAGATTATAGTAAAGACTTTTTTAGTAAACCGACATATTTAACAGTCAGCGGTCAACTTGAAGCCGAAGTTATGGCGATGGCGTTTACGAACGTCTATACTTTTGGTCCTACCTTCCGTGCAGAAAACTCTAACACCTCCCGCCACTTAGCTGAATTTTGGATGGTAGAACCAGAGATGGCTTTCTGCGATCTCAAGGGAGATATGGATTTAGCCGAGGCGTTTCTCAAACATATTTTCAAATATGTACTAGAAACTTGCCAGGAAGACATGGAATTTTTCAATCAGCGTATTGATAATACTGTATTGGCAACGGCAGACAACATTATTAATAATAAATTTGAGCGCATAACTTACACAGAAGCCGTCAAACTGTTAGAAAAAGCTGATGTTCAGTTTGAATATCCTGTCAACTGGGGCTTAGATTTACAATCAGAACACGAGCGCTATCTTTGCGAACAACTTTTCAAGAAGCCGGTTATCGTTAGCAATTACCCAGCGCAAATCAAAGCCTTTTATATGCGCTTAGATGAGGACGAAAAAACTGTTTCTGCAATGGATATTCTGGGTCCCAAAATCGGTGAAATTATCGGCGGTTCTCAAAGAGAAGAACGATTAGATGTCCTGGAGCGTCGCATACAAGCTCAAGGAATGAAACCAGAAGATTTGTGGTGGTATCTGGATTTGCGTCGCTTTGGAACTGTCCCCCATGCTGGTTTTGGGTTGGGTTTTGAACGACTTGTGCAATTTATGACGGGGATGGGAAACATTAGAGATGTGATCCCGTTTCCACGCACGCCGGAAAGTGCTGAGTTTTAGATATTAAAAAACCCGATTTATGATCAAATCGGGTTTCTTTTTAGTTGGGGATCACTGGTGAGGAATATTGTTATCTCGCCACTAATCAGCATAGAAGTGTAGTGTTAGACCGCATTTTTGCAGGCAACAGTCATAATGTGAGCGCTCATCCCCAACATTGAGGGTTCGCTTTCTAGCCAACGGATGGCTTCTAAAAGGCGTTGACGACGACCTAGTTCATTCCAGTGTTCCGAGAAGTTTTGTAGTAACCAGCCTGGTCCTTCGATCGCTAACGTTCTTTCATAATGTAAACCCGCTTCTTCAACCTCTGCTTTAAGTTCTTCAGGATGATGAAAGAAGGCTGTTGTAAAGTAACCAGGATGGTTGTTTGGGTTGCGGTGTTGACCATCAGCCAGAGCCCGTTGAACAATCCCCACAAACTCTGGATCATCCAAATATCCCTGAAGTAATCCATCTAAGGTTGAAGCAAAGCGAGAAATTCCAACCGCGAAGACAAGACCTCCAGTTTTTAAAATACGATAAGCTTCACGCAAAGCAGCCAAACGCTGTGTGCGCTCAGTCAAGTGATATAAAGGTCCAAGTAAAAGAACAGCATCAACGCTATCATCCGCCCGATTAAGTTGACGAGCATCACCAACTGCCAAACTAGCCAGAGGATAATTCGGTTGAGCTTGAGAAAAACGCTGGGCTTGCTCTATATGCAAAGGAACTGCATCAATGAGATGAACTTCATAGCCCTGTTGAGCAAGCCAATAAGAATAGATACCAGAACCGCCGCCAACATCGAAAATCACAGCGGGTGGAGGGGGTAGGTAGCGACTCAGAAGTTCTTGGGTTCGGGCTAACTCAAGCGAACCAGTACCTCTTGATAACCGTTCTTGCTCTTGACCACTGGCGTAATGGGTTAACGCCTCATCTGAAAGCAGGTTGTGTAACTCAGATAAATCCGACATCGTGTTTGCTGATTACAAAAGCTGTTTCATTATTTATTAAACTGCCTATAGCGGTAATATCGTTTCACTTTAAGGTTGATACAAATGGGGAGCAGGGGGCACCCGAGCAGGGAGCAGGGGGCAGGGAGTAGGGGGAAAGAATTAAAAACCAATCATTTGTATCAGGGATTTCGTGAAATGGTATAACACCAGTTGGAGAGCAGGTGATTCAGGAGGCGCGTCAAATTTTGCATTTATTAGAAGTGATTCAGGAAAAAGCCAACCTGGAAAAAGGATTACAGGCTGGACAGGTGCGGGTTGCTTGTGTTCGCAGCATTGCAACTCACGTGCTACCAGAGGTGATTGCTCGTTTTCGCGAGAAGTTTCCAAAGATTAGTGTGGTGATAACCGAATATGATCGCTATGCAGAAGTAGAACAGGCTTTGCGAGAAAATCACGCGGACGTTGGCTTCACGTTATTACCGACGACAACAGAGTTTGACACACGGGAGTTATTCCGAGATGAGTTTGTAGCGCTGCTACCTCCCAAGTCCATAGCTCCTAATGAGTCGCTTATACCGTTTCACTTTAAGGTTGATACAAATGGGGAGCAGGGAGCACCCGAGCAGGGAGCAGGGGGAAAGAATTAGAAACCAATCATTTGTATCAGGGATTTCGTTAAATGGTATTAGTTGGGAACAGCTAGCAAGGTATCCGATGATTGTGAATATCCGCAGTCCTCAGCACAACAAGACTGTCCAAGCTCATTTTTTAAAATTTGGTCAAACTCTCAAAGTTGACTACGAGGTGAGAGAAGATTCGACGATTCTGAGTATGGTTAAGCAAGGATTGGGGGCAGCTGTAATGGCTCGATTAGCAGCTGAACCTATACCAGAACCCATATAAACGAGGAGTTTACCAGTACCGTTAGATAGAATTATTGGAGTTGCTATCCTTGGAAATGCTTTATTGCCCAGAGGTGTCTTTGCTTTTCTGGACGTTCTCAAAGTTGGTTGATGTATTTGGCATAACTGCTACACCTTAAACTAGATCGAAACAAGCAGCAATTATTCAAGTAATTTTCATCCTTGGGCTGTTCGCGTAGCATACCGTATCTCCTGCACGCCTACGCGATCAAGAGCGGCGAAGTGCCGTGGTGTAAGCCATAGGCTTAGCCACAAACCCTTAAAAATACCACCTTATAAAAAGTAGTGTCAAGATTTTTGTTACGGGAGAAAAATTCGTTGTAACATAAAACCCGCATCTAAAAATTACAAAGGAAAGCTATTATGGCCATTCCAAATCAACAGGGTAAATCTACTATCGATTTTCGAGACAACCGACGCACTACAACTCACATTACCGTTCATATTCCCAAGGAGTTGCACAAACAACCAGTTATTTCAGGCCTGATATCTTATTGCGGCATCACAGTCAATATTGCAGCAGCCCAACTGAATGGTCATATGCCGCAACGAGGCTGCTTTGATTTAGAGCTACGAGGAACAGTTTTCCAGATTGCTAGTGCCTTAACGTATCTTAATGAACTGAATTTAGAAATTTCCCACCCATTTCTTACTGAACAAGAAGGTTGGTAAGTAGAGTTTCTACGAATAAGTAACGAGTGCTGGGCTAGGTAGCTACTCAGCACTCGCCAAAACTAGTCGTCACCCTTATGGAAGCGCTCTTAGCGCGTCTACAAGTCGCTTAACTATGTGCGGCAGTCGTCTGCACAGATTGATACACTAGTTGAACTCAACGGGAAGGGGAAATCCTAACCCAAAAGCCAGTCACCACCCTCACGGAAAGCAGTTGCGGGTCTACAACGAAGGAAACTTCCGTAGGCGGAATTTTTTTTCTGTGTAAACATTGAGCTTGGCGGTTTTCGTGGATACCCCAAAGTCTGCCGGGGGAAGCAACCCAGACCAGCGACCTTTGACCGTTGAGGCAACTCTGTGCTGATCCCTTCCCCTCGGCTGCGCCGAAGGGAGACGCTACGGGAACCGAGGGTTCCCCTGAGTGTACGAACTGCCGCTTTGTGGCGTCTACAGCACTGTGCTTACGCCATTTGATTTTCAATTGCCCACCGCGCTAATTCAGTGCGATTGTGGAGATTGGTTTTGCCCAACATATTGGACACATGGCTTTCTACCGTGCGTTGGCTGACATTTAATTCTTCAGCTATTTCGCGGTTAGCTAAGCCCCTAGCCACAAATTGCACTACTTTGAGTTCTGTTGGGGTTAACTGCACATCGAAGGGAACTTGGATGCGGGAACCGTTTTCTCCTCCTTTTGCTTGGTGTTCTTTCCAGCGAATGGTCTGCTTCAGAGAAGATTCTACTTGTGCAACCAATTCTTCTGGTTCAAAAGGCTTAACCATGTACACATCAGCACCTTTATTCAGACCTTTTACTCGGTCTGCGCTTTGTCCCTTAGCTGAAAGGAATAGAACGGGAATCCAACTGGTGCGTTCGGCTTGCCGGACTTGTTCTACAAAAGTATAACCGTCCATTTCTGGCATCATCACATCGCAAATGATCATGTCTGGAATATCCTGCTCTAAAATGTCCAGTGCTTCTCGACCATTTTCGGCGGTGCTGACATCATAACCCCGGAATTCCAAGTAATCCTTCACCAGCAAGATGAGGTTAGGATCATCATCAATAAGTAGAAGTCGTTTGTGATCTTTCATGCTGGGTTCTTTCATAGCAGTGGCACTTATGGCGCTTGATCCATCAAGGTCTTGAATCAATATCCTCTTTGGTGGATTAAGGAGGTGTTGTGCTTTTTCCTACTTAACTTGCGTTTGCTTTATAAAATCCTAAAAATGGGTCTCACTCTCAAGAAATTCTCTACAAACAGCAAAAGTCCAGTAAGGATACGTAGAGCAGTAGTATTTATAATGCGTTATTATATATCGCTTTGAAAGCTGCGGGTTAAAAAACACTGATTAAATAATAATTATTCAGGTTAACTAGTAAGTGTTGGACTCAAGATGCTCCCAAATTACAATTAACCCACACTTTCATCTGTTTACTACTGTGCCATATCCTTGTTGGATGTTAAGCTTCTATAAGTTGTTCACGACAACCTAGGGAACTTTTTGGCAAAGGATGGGAAAACACAATGCATATTCTTCTACCACCTTGTTGCCTAAGAAGTGCTCTTGTATAATCCGCTCAATGGCTTCCGGGATTGTTGGGCGATACCGCACAGCATCCGGGTAATCCTTTATTATCAGTCTAGAACAGCAAACTGGCAAGCAGTTGATTTTATTTCCAAATATGCAACTAGAATTGCCATCTTGCCTTTGGTGAAGACTTAACTGTTTGAGTCGTTTTTTTAAGCCTTCCCAAAAAGGTAAACGAGCTTGTTCGCAGAAGCAGTTAGAAACTATTTGGACAACACTAGTTAAAATGTCCCTCGGAATGTTCAACAGTTCTAAAGCTTCTATAGAAATACTTAGGGCTTTATTCGCTGGTGTAAGCGTGGTTTTTCGTAGCTCTTGGCAGGACTGGATCACTGTAGTGTTACTCAAATGGCGGCTCCCTGATTACTGTTCTATATCAATTTCCCAGCTTTGCAAATAAAGTTGCCCATATATCCATATTCGTCATTTACGGAGTAAAACCTGAAAGCTGAGAAAAGTAGAGTATATGTACTTACGTGGGTTTGGGCAAGCAAAGTTCGGGAACCCGTACAAAAGAAAACGTTGCCATTGCACTTCACCTTTAGGTACATTAGCACTCAGGAGTTGAGAGTGCTAACGAGGTGAGAATTTGGTATGGCAGCTGTAACTTTAAGCGTTTCTACAGTTAAACCCCTGGGCGATCGCGTATTCGTCAAAGTGAACGCGGCTGAAGAAAAGACCGCAGGTGGTCTCTATTTACCCGACAATGCAAAAGAAAAGCCCCAAGTAGGCGAAGTTGTTGCCGTCGGTGAAGGCAAAATCAAAGATGACGGTGCTCGTCAAGCGTTGGACGTGAAGGTCGGAGATAAAGTTCTCTACTCCAAATACGCTGGTACCGACATCAAACTTGGAACTGACGAATACGTCCTGCTGTCTGAAAAAGACATTCTGGCAGTCGTTTCATAATCTTTTAGTCATTTGTCATCAGTCATTTGTCATGAGTTGTTGGCAAAGGACAAAAAACAAATAACATTCTTTGTAGTTTTCTGCTAAACATTCTTTGACAATTATGGCAAAGCGCATCATTTACAACGAAAACGCACGTCGTGCCCTAGAAAAAGGCATGGACATCTTGACTGAAGCGGTAGCTGTTACCCTCGGTCCCAAAGGTCGTAACGTAGTCCTAGAGAAAAAGTTTGGCGCACCACAAATCATTAATGACGGTGTGACCATTGCTAAAGAAATTGAATTGGAAGACCACGTCGAAAACACTGGCGTTGCTTTGATCCGTCAAGCGGCTTCCAAGACGAACGATGCTGCCGGTGATGGCACCACAACTGCGACCGTTTTGGCTCATGCAGTGGTCAAAGAAGGCTTACGCAACGTTGCAGCTGGTGCAAATGCTATTTCGCTGAAACGTGGTATTGATAAGGCTACCAACTTCTTGGTAGACAAAATCAAAGAACACGCTCGTCCCGTAGAAGATTCCAAAGCAATTGCCCAGGTTGGTTCAATCTCTGCTGGTAACGACGAAGAAGTCGGTCAGATGATTGCCGAAGCAATGGATAAGGTGGGTAAAGAAGGTGTAATTTCCTTGGAAGAAGGAAAGTCCATGACCACCGAATTGGAAATCACAGAAGGGATGCGTTTTGAGAAAGGCTACATCTCTCCCTACTTTGCGACCGATCCCGAGCGGATGGAAGCAGTTTTCGATGAGCCTTTCATCCTGCTAACCGATAAGAAAATCGCTCTGGTACAAGACCTCGTACCCGTATTAGAGCAAGTAGCTCGTGCTGGTCGTCCTTTGGTGATTATCGCTGAAGATATTGAAAAAGAAGCTTTGGCAACTTTGGTCGTTAACCGCCTGCGTGGTGTGCTGAACGTGGCTGCGGTGAAGGCTCCTGGGTTTGGCGATCGCCGCAAATCAATGCTAGAAGACATCGGTATCCTCACCGGTGGTCAAGTTGTCACAGAAGATGCTGGTTTGAAACTAGATAGCACCAAGTTAGATTCTCTAGGTAAGGCTCGCCGCATCACAATCACCAAAGACAACACCACCATTGTTGCCGAAGGTAACGAAGCTGCAGTTAAAGCTCGGATTGACCAAATTCGCCGTCAAATCGAAGAAACCGAATCTTCCTACGACAAAGAAAAGCTACAAGAGCGTCTTGCTAAGCTAGCTGGTGGTGTCGCCGTCGTTAAGGTGGGCGCTGCGACCGAAACCGAAATGAAGGACAAGAAGCTGCGTTTAGAAGACGCTATCAACGCTACCAAAGCTGCTGTGGAAGAAGGTATCGTTCCTGGTGGTGGTACAACACTGGCTCACCTGTCTCCTGCACTGGAAGAATGGGCAAACGGCAACCTCAAAGCTGAAGAGTTGACTGGTGCGTTAATTGTAGCTCGCGCCTTGGCTGCTCCTCTCAAGAGAATTGCTGAAAACGCTGGTCAGAACGGTGCTGTCATTGCCGAGCGCGTTAAGGAAAAAGACTTCAACATCGGCTACGATGCTGCTAAGAACGAGTTTGTTGATCTGTTTGCAGCTGGTATCGTTGATCCTGCCAAAGTTACCCGTTCTGCTTTGCAAAACGCTGCATCCATTGCTGGTATGGTGTTAACCACTGAATGTATTGTGGTTGACAAGCCTGAGCCAAAGGATAACGCTCCTGCTGGTGCTGGCGCTGGTATGGGCGGCGGCGACTTCGATTACTAAGATTCTTTTGACATCCCCCTAGCTTGTGCTGCATGGGGGATTCAAAAGAATCACTACTGAGGTTTTCTGGTTGTACGAAAATCCTCACCGAAAGACGGGGGTTACCGTGAACCAGAGGTGATTTAAATATTTTTATAAAAATTTACCGCCTGTCTTGTTAAGACAGGCGGTTTTTTGTGCTAATGATTTGTCACACTGCTATGCTGCCGTTACACAAGACTGATTCACATTTCCGCAATACCTACTCAAAATTGACTAGTTTTGAAGATAAATACGTACGAACTATGTTACAGTTTCCAACCCTGACGGCTGAGTGTAAGCTTTTAGCAGATTTTCTTTTTCTATAACTTCCCTCTACGGCGTTTGATAGTAAGGAATATGCCCCGCCTTGCTTATCTTTACAAAAATAAAGACACTTTTACTTGCGTTGAAGATTTTACACACAAGAGGCAGGGACGAGGTCTTACAAGATCACGTTGGAGCACCAAGTCCGGCGTAGGATCCATAAAAGAAAATACCTACAACGGTGATGACACCTAAACCTGCGATTGTCGCGACAACCCACAGAGGAATTCTGCCACTTCCAGACACTGCTTTTTCTCCTCTCTTTGCTAAAAAAATTAATGACAAAAGTTAAAAAAACATGACTCAATAGCCGTCATTCCAGTTAGTTAAAGAAGTAACTGGAAAACAAAATACCAAGAACGAAAATCATTAACAGTCCGAGGTAAAGCGAAGTTCGGTTCAGTTCAACCGGCTGCTTATTAGGATTGGGGCTTCTTTCCATGATTTTTTCCTAACGTTGAATAAACTGCATTGCGGCGATCGCGCCTAAAAAGAAGATAGTTGGCACAGCTAGAGTGTGAACTGCCAGCCATCTGACTGTAAAAATTGGATAGGTAACTGGTTGATTGACGTTATTTCCGCTAGTCATGATTTCAAACTACTTTGTGTTACTAAACTGTTCTACTTGTTGTTTTGCATCAAAACGGTTATTCACAATTGGCAATTCCTGCCGTGCTCCTGGGTAATATTCATTAGGACGAGGAGTACCAAACGCATCGTATGCCAAGCCAGTGCTGACAAATAACCAACCCGCAATAAACAGTGCAGGAATGGTGATGCTGTGGATCACCCAGTAACGAACGCTCGTAATAATGTCCGAAAATGGACGCTCTCCAGTAGTTCCTGACATTTATATCCCTACCTTCACAAAAATTGTTATTGAGATCATTATCCTACAAAGTTAAGAAAGAGTTACACCTCGTAACTTCTTTCTCAGAATTTAGCTTAAGCAGCCTCTGATTTGGTAGCAGCTGCAATACTTGGATTGTATTTTAGTAAAATACCGCGATCGCCAATCACAAATCCCTTGTCTGGATTCAGAAAAACAATTTTGTAAAAATTGGCGGGAACTTCTTCAACGTCACGGTCTTTTTCCCAAGTTTTGCCACCATCAAGACTGCGCAGCAAATTACCGCTACCACCACTGATCCAAAGTTCATCTGGTGTACGATAAGCCAGATCTAGTAACCCCCAACTAGTAGAAAGCTCTGGATTTTGAGCTTTTTGCCATTCCTCTGGGTGAACTGGGTCGGTAAACTGTACCTGACCACCTCGTGCTAACATCCATACTTGACCATTTTCGGCAAATCCCATATTTTCTACCCGTCGGGAACTATTCCGGTTGTGGGGTTCCCAAGCATTTAACCCTGGTTCCCAAGTTGAGTAGAAGTTACCTTTTGCAGAAACAGCCACATATTTGCCATCAGGAGAACGTTCGATGTTGCGAACCACGCCAACAGCTTGTTCTACCTGTGCTTTCCAGTTTTTACCGCCATCTGTAGTTTTGTATATCGCTCCTACATCTGTCGCGATCTCAACTGTGTTTTGTCCCAGTGCGACAGTACTAACAGGATTACCTGGTAGCTTTTCACTCAGTTGAATGCGGAACCAAGAACGACCTTCATCGGTGGTGTGTAATAACAGAGCCGGTTCTCCAGCTATCCACCCCTCTTTACCTCTAAAACTGATCGTGTTAAAACGATACCTTTGGTCATCTAATTCTAATTCTAGAGGTTGCCAAGTTGTACCACCATCTTTTGTTTCCAAAAGAGTAGCATTGCTGCCTACTAGGAAACCATGCTGGGGGTTATCTGTAAAAGCAATATCCAGTAGTTTTGCTTGTGTTGGGACAGAAATAACTTCCCAAGGATTGAAGGTGGTTGAGGGAACATTACTACAACCAACACACATCAGGATGACCACGAACAAAGCGAGTATTCGTTGGCAAATTTTTACAATCGGGAGCATCTGTTATCTGTTTGTTTTTTTGTGAATTTGTGAATTTGTGTATGGGTTTTGTGTTATTCAGGTATTACCCACCCGTAAAGAACGTGTTTTATCGTAAGCCATAGAGACTAAGAAAAAACAAAAAGGCAACAGCCAAAGCTCCGAAAATGAGAAGATTTTTCTGACCTGGTGTGAGAGTATTCACACCCAAACCAAAGTTTAGATTTTCTTTAAAGCCGGATGCTGTGCCAGCAGGACCAACGTTTGCAAAAGCACTCTTTTTTGCACCGCAAACTGGACAGCGCCAATCAGAAGATATTTCCGCAAAGCCTGTCCCTGGAGCGATGTCACGCTTGTCGTCCCCCTTCTCGGGTTCGTAAACGTAACCGCAAGAACGGCACTCGTAGCGGTCTAACGCAGTTGTTTCAACAGCTTGTTCGCTCATGGCTCTTGGCCTCGGTGAGAAGCAAATATTAAATATACGTTAAAAATTATGACATTAAGTGTTAGGTTTTTCTATGTTGACCAAAAACGAATCAAATCATCTACAACTCTGTTTGTTGAGATTCAAGAAAGTCAAAAAGATATAATGTAAAAGAAGTTTACACTTCACCGGATGCCTCTCGCTTGCCCCTTGAGCGATCTGCCGCTATCTGGAGCACGAAGCGATCGCCCACTCAGCGCAGCTTCTTCAAAAGAAGGCACGGCATCCGGTGAAGTGAACGCCCTCCGGGTTCGCCCAAGGGGAGAACCCAAGCCCAGAGCTAGTTGCCGTGAGAGCGAGAAACCCTTTCCCAGCACTGGTCTGGTTAAAGTTATTAGCACCAAAAGCGGTAGAAACTGATTGTGTTTGTCCTTAGCGGTTACGAGTATCTTCTTGGCTTCTTCATTATCTGTAGCCTAGTGCCTGCCTTGGCTCTGTCAGCGTCCAAGCTCCTGCGACCCAGCGGTCGCAACCCAGAACGGCGCACCACATATGAATCCGGCATGGAACCCATTGGTGGAGCTTGGATTCAATTCAACATTCGCTACTACATGTTCGCGCTGGTCTTCGTCATCTTTGATGTTGAGACTGTATTTTTGTATCCTTGGGCGGTTGCTTTCCACCGTCTTGGGCTATTGGCATTTATTGAAGCGCTAATTTTTATTGCAATTCTTGTCGTTGCCCTAGCGTACGCATGGCGTAAAGGAGCTTTGGAATGGTCTTAGATACTAACATAGAACAGCAAAAAGAGCGCATTCTCAACCCAATGTCGCGGACTACAGTAACCCAAGATTTGTCAGAAAACGTTATCCTGACGACGGTTGATGACCTCTACAACTGGGTGCGCCTTTCTAGCCTTTGGCCGATGCTGTTTGGTACCGCTTGCTGCTTTATTGAATTTGCAGCTTTGATTGGTTCCCGATTTGACTTTGACCGCTTTGGTTTGATTCCCCGTTCTAGCCCTCGTCAAGCTGACTTAATTATTACTGCAGGCACAATTACCATGAAGATGGCACCTCAGCTTGTGCGTCTTTATGAGCAAATGCCAGAACCCAAGTACGTGATTGCTATGGGTGCTTGCACGATTACTGGCGGTATGTTCAGCGTGGATTCTCCTTCGGCTGTACGCGGTGTCGATAAATTGATTCCAGTGGACGTTTACTTACCCGGTTGTCCCCCACGTCCAGAGGCGATTATTGACGCAATAATCAAGCTGCGCAAGAAGATAGCAAATGATTCGATGCAGGAACGCGATCGAATTAAGCAAACCCACCGCTATTACAGCACAACTCACAACCTCAAACCCGCAGAGCAAATCCACACTGGTAAATATTTACGGACAGAATCTCGCTTCGCACCACCGAAGGAGTTGACTGAGGCGATCGGTTTACCCGTCCCACCTGCTCTTTTGACTCAAAAGGTACAAAAGGAGGAAACTAAGCGTGGCTGAAGAATCGAAAGAAGAATCCAAAGCTGAAGAATCTAAAGCTGAAGAATCCAAAGCTGAAGAATCCAAAGCTGAAAAATCCAAAGCTAAAAAACCTAAAGCTGAAGAATCTAAAGAAGAATCCAAAGCTAAAAAACCTAAAGCTGAAGAATCAGAAGAAGAATCCGACGACGAAGCAGCACCAGCAGAGGAAAAGTCAATAGTCAAAGCAGGCGCGGTTTCCCTGTGGTTAACTGAAAATGGCTTTGATCATGAGTCTCTACAAGCAGATCATAGCGGTATAGAGATTATTAAAGTTGAGGCAGATTTTCTGCTTCCACTTTGCACTGCACTGTATGCTTACGGGTTTAATTCTCTCCAGTGTCAAGCTGGGATTGATTTGGGGCCAGGACAGCAGTTGGTTAGTGTCTATAACTTGATTAAAATCAGTGATAATGCTGACCGTCCTGAAGAAGTGCGTCTCAAAGTGTTCCTCCCACGGGAAAATCCCAGAGTTCCCTCAGTTTACTGGATTTGGAAGACAGCAGACTGGCAAGAACGTGAGTCCTACGATATGTATGGCATTTTCTACGAAGGACACCCAGATCTGAAGCGGATTTTGATGCCAGAAGATTGGGTAGGTTGGCCCTTACGTAAGGATTACGTGTCGCCTGACTTCTATGAGTTGCAGGACGCTTATTAAAGCAAGCGCATCTTATTGTTAGCCCCTCTTTGCGATTTGTCGTCGAAGAGGGGTTTGTTTTTTTGTTTCGCAACAGAGGACGCACACACGCATAAGTGTAGAAACACACATCTACATGTAGGGTGGGCATCGGTAATGCCCACCCTGGCTAATTCAAGAGTGTATTGCACCTGAAAGTGGGTGATGATAGAAATAGTCAGCACGTCATACGCTATTATCCGATGTCTGAAGAATTATTAAAGTCTTTTCAGGAAGCATATAGAAATTTGGAACTTTTGCCACTTGTAGAACCGAAGGATCTGTCTAGATTTAGAGTTGATTACGGTGGCGAGATTATTGAAGAATTAGAGCAATTAGTTGAAGATAGCCCTAGTGCTGATGGCAAGATTATCTTTACAGGACATCGTGGGTGTGGTAAGTCCACTTTGTTAGCTGAATTTAGCAGGCGATTGCGCGATCGCTATTTTGTGGTTTCCTTTTCTATTGCCGACACAATAGAGATGTCGGATGTTAATCATATCAACATCTTATTTGCCATTGCACTCAACTTAATGTCTGAGGCGGAAGCAAGCCGAGTGGAAATTCCTCAATCCACTAAAGAACCTCTTTATAAGTGGTTTGCTAAGCGCACTCGTACTGAAGAAACAAAATTTCAAGGAGAAGCTTCAACAGGCTTTGACTTTTTCAAGTTAATTATTACAAAATTGAAAGTAGATTCTACCATTAGGTATGAAATTAAGCAAGAGTTTGAACGCAAATTATCAGATTTAGTTGCTAGAATTAATGAAATAGCTGCTTTGATTCAAGTGGCATCAAAGAAAGAAATTTTAGTTATTATTGATGATTTAGATAAACTTGATCTAGCAAGAGTTAATGAAATTTATAAAAATAATATCAAGGCTCTTTGCCAACCTAATATCCGGATAATCTATACCATACCAATAGCTATCATCCGCGAAACTTTTCTCAGCACAGTCATTGCTACAGAAACCAACAATCAAATTGTAGTCATGCCTGTCTTAAAAATATTTGAAAAAGGCAAAAACCGTTTGCCGGATTCTCGACCACGTCAGGAAGCTACAGATGTTTTGTGTGAAATTTTAGATAAGCGGCTTGCTACTAACTTAATTGAAAGTCATACTGCTGAAAAGATAGTTGTCACAAGTGGTGGAGTGTTGCGAGAGTTAATTAGAATTGCCAATGAATGTTGTCGGATTTGTTTAAGGTTAATCAGGCGAAAAACAGGAGAACAAGTCATTATTGATGATAGTGTTCTACAGCAAGCAGTGACTAAAATACGTAATGACTTTGCTATTCGCCTAAGCAAGATTGATTATGATATTTTGCAAAAAACTTATCAAAACTTCATGCCGGATGACCCAAAACAACCAGAGTTCTTAGATTTACTACATGGTTTATATGTGCTGGAATATCGTAATGATGAGCCTTGGTACGATGTTCACCCGGTTGTTGTAGAAACTTTGAGAAGGCGAGGGTTAATTAATGGAAGCTAGCGAATCTTACCCTCAATTTATCTTTGTAAACAAAGAGGAAACCCAAACAGAATTTGCTCGGACAACTCAAGAATTATTAGATGATGAAGAAAATCAAGATGCTTATGATGATTTAATCGTCAGCATTGAGGCAAAAGAACAGGGATTAAACTTGCTGATTGGGGTTTGCGATGATGGTAACTTCCGCGATCGCATTATTTCCCACTACGAAGCTGAACTACAACAGAGCTTCCGTCCCTATCGAGTCACACTAACGCGGGGTGAACCGAGTCTCAAGGCTGCTATCAACCAACTGGTGGAACAAGAAGAATATCTCCGTCAGCTTAAGTCAGCGGTGATAACTGTAACGGGTGTAGAACAACTTTATTTTCTCAGACTGGGGGAGGAACGTTCTGAACAGGAGAAATTTTTCGGGTACTTGCAGTGGACACGGGAAGCATTACGCGAGTTTCCTTACGCTATTGTCTTATGGGTGACTCACCAAATTCTTGTCAACCTGAGTCAAAAAGCACCAGATTTTTGGAGTTGGCGCAATGGTGTTTTCCGGTTTGTGTCAAAAAAAACTGTTACTGTTTCCAGTAAAGAGCTTGAATCTATCCGCTTTGCCTTCAGCGACTCGGAATTAGCTGACACAAATGACTCTAACCCCGACTTCTTGCCCTTAGAAGATTTGCAAAACTTAATCGAGAAAATTGAACAGGAAAGGGGAGTAAAAGACCCTAGCTTAGCTACTTTGTATTCAAGGTTGGGGCAAATTTACCGAAGGAGGTTAAATCGGAGTGAGGCTCAGGATTATAAGAAAGAACAAGACTTGGCAATTCTATATTTTACGAAAACTACTAAACTGCAAAAAGAATTAGGTTTGGAGAGAGATTTAGCTATAAGCCTCCACAATCTGGCATCACTCTACCATTTTCAAGGACACTACAGCGAAGCTGAACCGCTGTATGAGGATGCTTTAGAACTGACAAAATGTCTGTTGGGAGAGAAACATCCCAATTTCGCTACAAGCCTTCACAACCTGGCGGGACTCTACGAGTCCCAAGGACGCTACAGCGAAGCCGAACCACTGTACCTACAAGCTTTAGAATTGAGAAAACGCCTGTTAGGAGAGGAACATCTCTCAGTTGCACAAAGCCTTAACGACTTGGCACTACTCTACTGTTCCCAAGGACGCTACAGCGAAGCCGAACCCCTGTACCAACAAGCTTTAGAACTGAGAAAACGCCTGTTGGGAGAGGAACACCCCTCAGTTGCACAAAGCCTTAATAACCTGGCAGTACTCTACAAGTCCCAAGGACTCTACAATGACTCTGAACCTCTGTACCAGCAAGCTTTAGAACTCTACAAACGCCTATTAGGGCAAGAACACCCCGCTGTCGCCACCAGCCTCAATAACCTGGCATTACTCTACTATTCCCAAGGACGCTACAGCGAAGCCGAGCCCCTGTACCAGCAAGCTTTAGAACTGACAAAACGTCTGTTGGGAGAAGAACATCCCGCTGTCGCCACCAGCCTCAACAACTTAGCATTACTTTATAAATCTCAAGGACGCTACACTGAAGCCGAACCTCTATACCAGCAAGCTTTAGAACTGACAAAACGTCTGTTGGGAGAAGAACATCCCGCAGTTGCACAAAGCCTCAACAACTTAGCATTACTTTATAAATCTCAAGGACGCTACACTGAAGCCGAACCTCTGTACCAACAAGCTTTAGAACTGACAAAACGCCTGTTGGGAGAAGAACATCCCGTAGTTGCACAAATCTTCAACAACTTAGCATTACTTTATAAATCTCAAGGACGCTACACTGAAGCCGAACCTCTGTACCAGCGAGCTTTAGAACTGAGAAAACGCCTGTTGGGAGAGGAACATCCCGCAGTTGCACAAAGCCTCAATAACCTGGCAGAACTGTACCGTATTATTGGACACTACACTGAAGCAGAACCACTGTATCTGAAAGCTTTGGAACTAACAAAACGCCTGTTGGGAGACAACCATCCCGATGTTGCCCTTATGTTAAATAATTTAGCATTACTCTACTATAATCAAGGACGCTATCGAGAAGCTGAGCCATTGTCATTACAAGCAATAGAGAGGGATAAGCGATTGTTAGGAGAAAATCCTGGTTTTGCTACAGACCTTCACAATTTGGCATTGATATACTCTGCTCAAGGAAGCTACAACAAAGCAGAAGCATTGTTTCTACAAGCTTTAAAACTTAAGCAACATCTACTACCAAAGGATCACCCGCTTTTGGCAGACACTATGTACGCTTTAGGTAATATGTACAGACAACAGGGACACTATAGTGAAGCGGAACCTTGGTGTATAAAAGCATTGGAACTTGATAAACGTTTCCTGGGAGATAACCATCCAAATGTTGCTGAAAGTCTCAACAACCTGGCAGATCTCTATTTTTCCCAAGGACGCTACAGCGAAACCGAACCGTTGTACCTGCAAGCTTTAAGGATTTGTGAGCAAGTTTTAGGTACAAATCATCCCAATACTGTTAGTGTCCGTAAAAATCTTGAAAGACTGCGCGTCGCAATGCATTCAGATGGTTTGAGTGGTGATAATACACCGTAGAGCGATCAGTACATACAAAGAGTGCAAGTAACCATTTGGCGACAAAATGCTTCATCCGAAGACATCGCAATTTTTGATAAAGTTTTAGCACAGTATTCCTAATACAGTTTAACAACGTGCGGACTGACAAAATATTCTACAGTTTGTTTCAAGCTTTTCCCAGCATATTTTTTGATATAATTGGCGACACAACCATCAATCCCAATACTTATGAATTCGTTTCCATTGAACTCAAAGAAACTGCCTTTCGGATTGATGGTGTGTTTGTCCCAGCAACTGAAACCACAAATCAGCCAGTTTATTTTGTCGAAGTTCAGTTTCAACTAGACTCAAATTTTTATAGGCGCTTTTTTGCAGAAATCTTTCTCTATCTGCGTCAAAATACATCCGTTAAGTTTTGGCGTGCAGTTGTTATCTATCCCAACCAAAATTTCGATCCAGACGATCAACAGCCATATCAGTTGTTGCTGGAGAGTCCACAAGTCCAGCGCATTTATTTAGATGAATTAGGTACAGCCGCAGAAAACTCACTTCAACTTGCGGTTGTGCAGTTAATTATAGAACGAGAAGAGACAGCCGTTGATCGAGGTAGAGAATTGATTTTGCGGGCAAGACAACAACTGACAGATGAAGCGACCAGGACGCAAATTGTAGAATTGATAGAAACCATCCTGTTGTACAAGTTTACTCAGTTAAGCCGAGAGGAGTTGGCAGCAATGTTGGGCATAGATGACGAATTCAGAAAGACAAGGATGTATCAATCCATTAAGGAGGAAGGTAAGGAGGAAGGCTTAGAAGAAGGTAAGCTGCAAGCAAAGTTAGAAGCAGTACCCCGATTGTTAGCTTTAGGTTTGAGTGTCGAACAAGTAGCAAGGACTTTGGATTTGAGGCTGGAGCAAGTACAGCAAGCAGCCCAAAACCAATCTAGCTGATAGCTAGTGCATAAGGTGTTTCATGGCTACAAAACAGAGCGATGCGGAAGCCGCCACCTCCGGTGAACGCACTTTCGGTGGCTCCCTTCTTTAACAATTATCAGTTATCACTCTTTACTGATAACTGATAACTGTTTACTGATTTAACGAGGTGGATAATTTACGTTTGATATTTGTTGCCACAAATTTTGTGCATTGTTCGCCCACTGGAAATTCTTCTGAGCTTTGTATAAATCTCTGGCATATTGCAATACTTCTGCTGCCTGTGGGTATTGCTTTAACTCTATAAAAACTAACCCAGCGCTATAATAAGCATTGGCATTATTTGTGTTTGCTTGTGCTGATTTTCTAAAAGCTTCTAATGCATCTTTTAATTTTCTTTGGTTCAAAAAAATGGCACCGAGATTGTAATAAGCTTCGGAATATTTTGGATTGATTTTAACTGCTTTGCGAAAGGCATCTTTTGCTTTATCGGCTTTGCCTTGCTGTAAATAACAGATGCCCATATGATACGCAGGTTCTGGTGCGTTTTGGCTCAGTTCCATTGCTTTTTTAAAGGATGCGATCGCTTGCTCACAATCTCGTTGTTGCTCGCGCAGCAACCCTAAGTTATAGTAAGCCACTCCCAGTTTAGGATCCAGTTGTATTGCTCGTTGCAAGTAATCGTTTGCTTGTTGCCAATTGCTTCCTTCCAAGAGTGAACCACCAAGATTAGCGTAAGCCAGGGCAAACTGGGGATCAGATTGTGTCGCTTTGTAAAATGCATCAGCCGCAGGTTGTAATTGTCCGGCTTGTCGCAGTGCTAGTCCTAAGTTGTAGTGAGCTGCGGCTAACTTGGGATCAAGTTCTGTGGCTTTACGAAATAAGGCGATCGCATCTTCTACTCTCCCCACCTGAATGGCTTCTAATCCTTGTGTTAAGTAATCTTGAGCGCTGCTATCAATGTATTGCGCCAGTTTTAGAAGGTGATCAGATAAAGGAGCAGCAGGAGGTGGAGAAGCTGAGGATGATGGGCACACAAGGCTTTGGACTACTAATATGAAACCCACTAAAGTAGGAAGGCGATTTTTATAAAGAGGAACCTGCATTGTTTTCTGGTGTTGGAACAGTTTAAGTTACGTTTACTTTACAAAGTTTATCTAACATATGACCACATTCATATAAGTTTAATTTTATATAGCAAATTTTGTAATAGTTAAATTATCTTGATTTAAATATTACGAGAAACTACAATTTTTCACTACCTATATTAAAAGAGAGATAATCTCAAGTTAAGGAGACAATAATCTTTGGGATCATCAAATTTTGAACTATCAATAACATAAGATAACGCGGCTAGATATGTCTAGCTGCAAGGGAGGTTGTATGAACGAAAAAGTGAAATCGGGTTCGCGAAATGTGGCAATTGTTGGTCCATATTTAAGTGGAAAAACCACATTCCTGGAAAGTTTATTATTCGTTACAGGTGCAATAACTCGCAAAGGCAGCGTTAAGGATGGTAACACAATAGGAGATAGTGCTGCTGAATCGCGCGATCGCCATATGAGTGTAGAAGTGAGTGCTGCTAGCACTGAATATAATGACACTCGCTTCACATTTATTGATTGTCCTGGAAGTGTGGAATTTGCCCAAGAAACGTACAACGCCTTAATGGGCGTGGATGCAGCAATTGTGGTTTGCGAACCCATCACAGACCGAGTCCTCACCCTTGCCCCTTTATTTAAATTCCTTGACGACTGGGAAATTCCTCACCTCGTCTTTGTGAATAAAATGGATCGGGCTAATATTAATGTTTTAGACACGCTACACGCCCTCAAAGCCGTTTCCAGTCGTCCCTTGGTAGCCCATCAATATCCCATCATCCAAGGGGAACAGCTCATGGGCTTTATCGACTTGGTGAGCGAACAAGCATACAAGTACCATGCAGGTGCACCTGCTGACCCCATCGCCTTCCCGGAAGAACTCAAAGAACAAGAACACACAGCACGGGCAGAAATGCTCGAAGCTTTGGCAGATTTTGACGACCATTTACTAGAAGAACTTTTAGAAGACATCGAACCTCCCCAAGAAGAAATCCTCAAAGACCTGAAAATGGAATTAGGGGCAGATTTGGTTGTCCCTGTTTTCTTTGGAGTTGCTGAGCAAGATTACGGTGTACGCCCACTTCTAGAAGCTTTACTCAGAGAAGCGCCTGAACCAGAAACCACAGCAGAACGTCGCTTAAAAGTTAAAAAAGGCGATTCCCCTGTGGCGCAAGTGCTGAAAACTTACTACACCCCCCAAGGTGGCAAATTATCTCTGGTACGAGTTTGGCGGGGTAAGTTAACTGATGGCATTGTTCTCAACGGTGTTCGTGCTGGTGGTCTTTACCGCCTCATGGGACAACAACAGCAGTCAATTAATCAAGCTTGTGTTGGTGAAATCGTTGCGATTAGTCGTTTAGAGGGTATTAAGACCGGGGATACTCTTTCTTGTGAACAGATAACGACAGCATTACCCAAAGCTGGACAACTAGAACCAGTTTATGCCCTGGCAATCACTCCCGAAAAGCGCAACGATGAAGTAAAACTCAGCAGTGCGATCACCAAGCTGTTGGAAGAAGACTGCTCTCTTGCTTGGGAACAACACGGCGATACCCACGAAGTTATTTTGTGGGGTCAAGGTGAGATTCATTTGCAAGTTGCACTAGACCGACTGCGCCGCAAATATAATTTGCCGATGACAACGCACTTACCGCAAGTGCCTTACAAAGAAACCATTCGCAAACCGGCGTCATCAATTCACGGACGCTACAAACACCAAAGCGGTGGTCACGGACAGTTTGGCGATGTTTACCTTGACATTCAGCCATTATCACGCGGCGAAGGCTTTAACTTCAAAGAAACTATCGTAGGTGGTGTCGTTCCTAGGCAATACATTCCTGGTGTGGAAATAGGCGTGCGGGAGTTTCTGTCACATGGTCCCTTGGGTTTCCCCGTTGTGGATGTGGCGGTAACTTTAACAAATGGTTCATACCACACTGTTGATAGTTCCGAGCAAGCATTTAAGCAAGCTGCCCGTCTTGCCATGCAAACAGGACTGCCGAAGTGTGAACCTACCCTGCTAGAACCGATCATTCGTGTGCAAGTCTCCACTCCCAACGAATTTACTGCCAAAGTGCTGCAACTTGTCACTGGTAGGCGGGGGCAGATTTTGGGTTATGAAGGTGTGCATGACTGGCAAGGATGGGACTGTGTGATCGCTTATCTACCACAAGCAGAGATGCAGAACTTTATTGTGGAGTTGCGATCGCTCACTCTTGGCGTTGGTTCCTTCCATTGGGAATACGACCATCTTCAAGAAGTTCCTGATAGAATTGCCGATCGCATTCTTACGTCTGGTAATGGCAATGGTGGTAATGGCAATGGTAAGTAATTCTTGATTTTGGATGAATCAAAATCCTCTAATTTTGCACAGTTGCTGATTTTGGTAATGATCAGGACTTATACCAATTCTCCATGAAGATGCACTTAATATTTATGAAACGAACCGCCAAGACGCCAAGAACGCCAAGAATGAAAGAGTAAGTATTAAGTGCAAGTTTACAGAGAACTGGTATTATATCATGTCCGTTCAAATAACCGTCCGCAGCGACCGTTAACGCGGGCACCATTTCCCGCGTTGACCTCGAACCAACATAGGGAGGCAGCGCGTTGGAGAGCCAGCGCTGCAGGAGGGGAGCCAGTGCGTTGCGGAGAGCAGCGCCTTGCGGGGGTTCCCCCCGTTGTGGCGACTGCGGAGGGTTCCCCCCGTTGTAGCACCTGGCGTTCTCCCGACCTAGGCGTCTGGCGTCCGGGTTCCCCGGCTTGTAGCGCGTGCCGTTCAACGGTGCACCACGTTTTTATCCGCCGCAAGACCGAGCGCTAAGTGGAGTACCACTATAGCGTGGGGCTTACGGCGAAGAAGCTAAAATATGACATTGACATGATCAGCAGGAAATTCAATCAAGCTCTATCAAAGTTAATATTTGAATTGAAGATGTATTTTGTAAGGTATCTATAATAATGAAGCGAAAAGATAAAACTCGGTTACAGTCTGTTTTCAGTGTCCTGCTCCTCTTTTTGTTAACTCTTTGTGGGTTGCTGTTGAATCCCGCCGCTGTTTTAGCTCAGGAGAATAAGGTTAATTACACGCTCGCCAACTTAGAACATCAAGATTTTTCCAATAAAGATTTACATGGAACGTCCTTTGCAGGTGGAATTATGCAGGCGGCAAACTTCCAAGGGGCAAATCTCAGTGGAACTATTCTCACCAAGGGATCGTTTCTGAAAGCAGATTTAAGCGGAGCGAATCTTGCAGAAACATTTGCCGATCGCGTGATCTTTAGTGAAGCGAATTTAACCAACGCCATTTTGACTGATGGCATTTTCAGCAGTAGTCACTTCTTTGATGCAGTGATTACAGGAGCAGATTTTTCTAATTCAATTGTTGATCCTTACGAAGTGAAATTGATGTGCGAACGTGCTGATGGAGTTAATCCTGTGACAGGTGTGTCAACCCGTGACAGCTTGGGATGTCGCTGAATTGTCAATTATCAGTTAACTGTTCACTGATTTCCTCATGACTGGACGCTACTGTAATACAGCAGACGTTATCCTCTTGGATATTGAAGGCACCACTACCCCGGTTGACTACGTCTTCGGGGTGTTATTTCCATTTGCCCGCGACTATGTAGCGGATTTTCTCACAACTCATCAGCAGGATGCACAGGTGCAGACTGATTTGCAATGGTTAAGGCAAGAGTACGAAACTGATTTAGCACAGGGGTTGTCAGTACCTGATTGGCAGGAAACGGAGGCGACGGCGGCTGTTCCTTATATCCACCATTTGATTGCTATTGACCGCAAATCCACAGGGTTAAAATCGTTGCAGGGTAAGATTTGGAATCAGGGGTATCGAGATGGTACATTGCGATCGCAAATGTTTGCAGACGTAAAACCCGCATTTGAACGCTGGACAACTGCTGGCAAACGGCTGTTTATTTTCTCATCTGGCAGTGTGCAAGCGCAACAACTCCTATTTCAGTACAGTGAAGTGGGAGACTTGACTGTTTTTATCAGCGGTTACTTTGACACCCAAACGGGTTCCAAAAGGGAAGCCGAGAGTTATCGCAAAATAGCCGATGCTATCGGAATCGCACCAGACAAAATTCTCTTTATCTCAGACGTCACTGCTGAACTAAAAGCAGCTCAAGTTGCTGGAATGCAAACGCTGTTTTCCGTGCGACTGGGGAATCATTCGTCGGAGTCGGAGGGATTTACAGCGATTCACAATTTTGATAACGTTTGATGCCTTTTACCAGATGCATGTCACCCCACCTGCTTTACTATCTAGCAAATCATTCATTGAACAGCATATATCAAATGGCAGTAAGCTGTTTATTTATGAGATTTGTATCAAACTACTATGGCAACAATTAACGACAACTACCTCAAGCTCAAAGCAGGTTACCTATTCCCGGAAATAGGGCGACGAGTCAATGCTTTTGCACAAGCAAATCCGGATGCTAAGCTGATCAAGCTAGGTATTGGCGACGTCACAGAACCACTGCCAGAAGCTTGCCGCACAGCGATGATTAAAGCGGTTGAAGAAATGGGCGATCGCGCTTCATTCAAAGGTTATGGTCCAGAGCAAGGCTATACTTGGTTACTGGAAAAAATAGCTGCCCAAGATTTTCAAGCGCGAGGATGCGAAGTTGATGCATCGGAAATCTTCACTTCCGATGGTTCTAAATGCGACACAGGCAACATTCTCGACATCTTTGGTAACAACAACATCATCGCCGTCACTGATCCTGTGTATCCTGTATATGTAGACACAAATGTGATGGCAGGAAATACTGGATCAGCAAATGATAAAGGCGAATTCGAGGGCTTAGTTTATCTGCCAATTACGGCTGAAAACAACTTCACTGCCGAAATTCCTTCTCAAAAAGTCGATTTAATTTACCTCTGTTTCCCTAATAACCCCACTGGCGCTGTCGCTACGAAAGAACACTTAAAAGCATGGGTGGACTATGCTAGAGCACACGGCTCGATCATTTTCTTCGACGCTGCTTACGAAGCTTATATCACCGATGCAGAACTTCCTCACTCCATCTACGAAATTGAAGGAGCAAGGGAATGTGCGATTGAGTTTCGTTCTTTCTCCAAAAACGCAGGTTTTACCGGTACCCGCTGTGCG
The DNA here is from genome assembly GCF_059505445.1 of Brasilonema angustatum. Lineage (NCBI taxonomy): Bacteria > Bacillati > Cyanobacteriota > Cyanophyceae > Nostocales > Scytonemataceae > Brasilonema > Brasilonema angustatum. The sequence continues at coordinate 123,926 of NZ_JCACKO010000135.1, forward strand.
TTCACCGTTGTCCCGAAAAACCTGACAGCAAAAGCAGCCGATGGTTCCGATGTGGAACTGTGGAAACTGTGGAACCGTCGCCAGTCCACCAAGTTTAATGGCGTATCTTACATTGTGCAACGTGGAGCTGAGGCAGTTTACTCCCAGGAAGGACAAGCGCAAATAAAGGAACTGATTAGCTTCTATTTGGAGAATGCCGAAATTATTCGCGAGAAACTCACAGCCGCAGGATTAGCAGTTTACGGTGGTGTGAATGCACCTTACGTTTGGGTACAAACTCCCAACGGTTTGTCCAGTTGGGATTTCTTCGATAAGTTGCTGCACACCTGCAATGTTGTAGGTACACCTGGTTCTGGGTTTGGTGCAGCCGGGGAAGGTTACTTCCGCATTTCGGCTTTCAATAGTCGGGAGAATGTGGAAGAGGCGATGAAGCGAATTACAGACAGATTCACGTCTTAGTGTAAAATTCCCTACAATCGTACGTTGTTTCCATAAACTGCTCTCCTCTAGTTTACTGACTAGAGGAGCTTGCTTTTTACTTGCTACCTCATTTGATGGCGTAGGACAGTTTACCTACCCACAGAATTAAGCTGAATCACAGCCCCAGTATCCTAATGGTTTCGACATGATTTAAAATCTTTAGTGAGTGTTTATCGTTTCGCGGTAAACGCACCTGTTTCAAAATCAGCAAACACTAAAGATTGAGTGTCGGTAGTGTTTGCTTTTTTTATTCACTTTGAAAAGCTTCAAGTTGGGACAAGTCAAGACTGGTGATTTTCTCTCAAACTTTGTACTTTGCTTGTTCTGCATTAAGCTTTGTGAAAATTATTCTATTTGAGTTGGTGGCAAATCTCCAGAAGATAAAGCGATCGCCGTGCCCAGTTTAAAAAGTTGCTGGCGTTAGTTGAGACGGCAAATTTTATGCCTAGCCAGTGCGATCGCCCAGAGGGCAGACGCAATCATGCGTATCGCCTAGCGCCCGCAACCTTGAAGCGATCCCATGATTCATATTTTGATTCAGCAACGCCAAATAAACACCTCTCTCACTCAAGAGTGTTTCTTCACAGTCAAATCAAAAAACGCTAAGTTTGATCTCAGCGTCTATGAAACATTGTGATATTCTCAGGTGAATAACTTACTCACGAGTTGATTTCACAACATTCAAAAGCCGATCGCGAATTGCCTTGAGTTGCTCTTGGTTGTTGACTGGTGAGCGTGGTGCTGGTAACTCTGTATTAGGCCAAGTGGTTAAATCAAAGCAAGGACATACCAACGGTGGCATGCCCACATTTTTCACAGGTACTGGCATATCGCAACGCCCGCAGGGAGAAACATCCCAAGCAGGTGTCAGCAATTCTGCTATGGTTTCCCGTGTACCTTCTATGTAGCAGTCGCCTGACTCAGGTAAAATAATCCTTTGCCAGCACTGTTCAAACTCGTCGCTATAGCGATCGCCAGCTATAACTTTTTGCGGCTGTAAGGTTGCCGCACCGTTGTCTATGACAACTTTTTTGCCTAGCTGGAACCAGTAAGCTAAATATCTTTTTACGTCTTGTTGTGATGCCATACTAAAATTCTAGACTGTAGATTCTAGTTTTTCTGTGAGGAATTTTGAATAAACTCTTAAGAAGAGTTACTGAGTTCTTAACTATTAGTTACTTTGCGATTTCTATGCGAGTTTTTTTATTTAGGCAAAGGCGAACCGAGCAAGCTCAAATTGAGAACATGACCCCCTGTGACTAAATAAACTTCTTGGCTGATACCTGCTAACTGACGCACCAAATGACCTAGGCGATCGCGAAAGGTTCGACCAATAGGATAAGCTGGCACAACACCCCAACCTGTTTCCTCTGCAACAAAAATCACATCAGCAGAAACTAACTCCACTGTTTCTAAAAACTCTCGAACAATGTTTTCCCAAATCAACTCGTCTTGTTCTAAAAGATTTGCTACCCAAGTGCCTAAAGAATCTACCAAAAGACAGATATTTTGTTCTGCGTTCGCAAGAGTTGCAGACAATTCATATGGCACTTCTAATGTCGCCCAATCTTGAGGACGGCGTCGTTTATGTTGTAATATACGTTGTTGCCATTCTTCATCTTCTGAGTTTTCTACTGCCGTTGCCACATAGATAACCGCTTTTTGTGATTGTATAGCCAAAATTTCTGCCCATTCACTTTTACCAGAACGTGCTGGTCCAGTTACTAATACGACTTTACTCAAAGCTGTTTACCTAGTATCTTGAATTGAGAAGGGTTGCAACTCTACTAGGTTATCAGTAAATGATGTGGTGACTCTTGTGCCTTTGCCCTTGAACACTACAAACACAACACACTTTGATATTCGTATGAAAGCAGGCATAAAACGCATAGAGGCAACTCTACACGATTTGGGGACTCGCAACACTGCTGACTCTGTCGAAGCAGATATTTCTACAAAGCAGTCTCTATCGTTTCGGATCAGCTTTGGGGGAGTAGAGCACTCAGGAGGTGATCCTGAGCTTTGCGAGCAAGAGCCTTCTGGGCACTTGGAACAAAACTTAGCTACCTACAATACTTCTGTGCAGACTTTTCCAGCGCAAGAGAACGGTAGCAAAACACCAAGCCTACCTAAGCTCAAAACTCCTAGCTTTACTAGCCATCGCAACGGAGCAAATCCCGCCTTGGCAATGAATTTGTTGCAAGAAATTCAGGAAAGTGTCGGATCTTGGCAAAAAGAACTGCAAAAAATTCTCCGCCAGATTCAAGATCTTTATTTAGAAGGACCGATTGTCAATGGCTGGCTAGAATCCCATGAACGCGAACCCGAACCAGGAGGAACCGCAACACTGCGCCATGCAGAAGTTGACCGTCTGATGGACTACGTAGAAGAAATTTGTGCAGAAAAGACCAATGTTTCCTGCCAATCACCCCGTGCTGGGTATCGTTTGTGTGGTTTGGATGCTTCTGGTAAAGTGTGGTCACGCCCATGTCCACCCGACCAGGTTGCGAGCGTGAGTATGGCAATTGCGCGTTACCAAAAATTGCGCCAACTGTTGGGACGAAAGCAAGATCTAGAAACTCGTCTCAATCAACTAGCAGAAACTCTTGTGATTTTGCACGGTCATATTCAATCGCAGTGAAATTTGACTGAAATTTCGCGCTTAGAATACAGAACTCAGGACTCACCAACCCAGAAGGGTTCTTTTACACCTATTAATGAGTCGGAAACCAGAGAAACTAAAGTTATTCGTATTGAGTCGTAGACATAATTCTGAGTTCTGTTTTTTGAATTCTTCAGAAAAATCTTCGTAAAGAACTAAAGATAATTTTATCTTTTCTAAAAAAAAGTTGTTTGTTAGTGGGAAATATTTGCTATAGATAAGATCAACAGCAGGCTAGAGTGAGACTTTGTTATTGCTTAGTCGTTAATGCTTAGTGGTTAGTAAAATAGCTAACAACTGTCAACCGAAAACGAACAACCAACAAAGTCTAAAAAACATAAACTTAAAGTCTATGCCAAACACACAAATCTCTGCGATTATTTGTACTCACAATCGAGACACCTATCTAGGCGCTGCGATAGATAGCCTTTTGGCACAGGATTTTGATGGTGAGTTTGAAGTCGTGGTCGTGGATAATGGATCGAGTGATCGCACTGTTGAAGTTGTCAGACAAAGAAGCGATAACCCCCGCCTCAAGTATATCTTTGAGCCTGTCCTTGGTTTATCTGTTGCTCGCAACACTGGCGCGAGAGTTGCTAGTGCTGAAATTTTGGCATACCTTGACGACGATGCAGAAGCTAGCTCTGACTGGTTACAGGTTTTATACTCAGCTTATCAAGATAACCCGAAACTAGCAATTGCTGGTGGCAAAGTGACTCTATTATGGCCAGAAGGAACCCAAGCACCACGTTGGCTATCAAAAGGATTATCTGCCAATTTGGGAGCATACGACTTAGGTGAGAGTATTGTCTACATTGATAACCCAGGACAAACGCCCAGAGGCTTGAACTACTCTATCCGCCGCAGCTTTCTCGAAACAGTAGGGGGTTTTAATACTCATCTTGGTCGAATTGGGACAAAATTATTATCAAACGAAGAACTGCAAATGACTGAACTTGCCCTGCAACACCAAATGCAAGTTGCTTATCTTCCCAACGCCACAGTCGCTCACAATGTCTCCCCAGAACGCCTCAAACGCTCTTGGTTTATTAGCCGGGGTTGGTGGCAAGGGGTTAGTGAGTGTTACCGCGAACAACTTGCGGGCAAAGCTGGTTTAGGTCAATTGGAGCGTGGTACCGAGCGTTTTTTACGTGGTTTATATAAAACATTACAATATTTTCCCGACCCAGCAGAACGATTTGATAAACTTGTGTATGCTTATGGTCAAATTGGATACTTAAATACTGCAATTCAGGGTCTTCTGTCCAAATCTAAAAAAGAGTAACAACTCGAAATTCCCCAGCTTTTTGTAACAAATGAATAGAGCGAAGTTTTTAAAGCTGGGGGATGAGTTAATTTTGAATTTTGAATTTTGAATTCCCCGAAGGGGTGACTTGTATGTCTTTCAAATTACCTGTGTCCGTACTGATTCCAGCAAAAAACGAACAAGCGAATTTGCCTGCTTGTCTGGCAAGTGTTCAAACCGCTGATGAGATCTTTGTTATAGATTCTCAAAGTACTGACAAAAGCATCGAAATTGTTCAAAGTTATGCTGCGAACGTCGTACAATTCTACTTTAATGGAAACTGGCCTAAAAAGAAAAATTGGTCTTTAGAAAATTTACCCTTGCGTAACGAGTGGGTGTTAATTGTTGATTGTGATGAGCGTATTACCGCCGAACTGTGGGATGAAATTGCCCAAGTTATTCAAAATCCCGAATACGATGGTTACTACCTTAACCGCCGAGTCTTTTTCTTAGGAACATGGATTCGCCACGGTGGTAAATATCCCGATTGGAATTTGCGTTTATTTAAACATAAAAAAGGTCGCTATGAAAACCTGAATACTGAGAATATTTCCAACACTGGTGATAACGAAGTTCACGAACACGTTATCTTGGATGGAAAAGCTGGATATCTGAAAAACGACATGATACACGAGGATTTCCGTGACCTTTTTCACTGGATAGAACGGCATAACCGTTATTCCAATTGGGAGGCTCATGTTTATCGAAATCTTCTCGCTGGCAAAGATGATAGTGGTACCATTGGCGCAAATCTCTTCGGGAATGCTCCACAACGTAAGCGCTTTCTGAAAAAACTGTGGGTGCGACTGCCATTTAAACCGTTTTTGCGGTTTATTTTGTTCTACATCATTCAGCGTGGTTTTTTGGATGGTAGAGCCGGGTATATTTATGCACGGCTTCTCAGTCAATATCAGTATCAAATAGAGGTCAAACTTTACGAATTACGTCAATATAGCGGACAACTCAACATCACATCCACAACCAGCGGCTGAGAACCACATGCCCTGGTGAGTGTGGGAGAAAATCGCCCCGGTTTTAAAATTCAAAATTCATTTTTGAATCAAGCAAATAGTGCTTTACGAGCATCTGACAAGCGGCTCACCACCCGTTATCAATCAAAGAAACACTCTTTCCCTTCTATTCTGTTAAGCGTTAAGCGTTAAGAGTTAAGCGTGTTTATTAAAAGACAACAAGGCTTGTAACCTTGGACTAATGATTAATAAATAATGACTAATGACTAGTGACGAACCTTTTGTAGATTTACGTAAATATAACCAATCCTGGTTTGACCGAGGACGAGCAGGTTGGTATATATTGTTATGGTGGTTTGTACAGGCGATCGCCTTCCCCCTGACTCCTCACCCGCTCAATAGTCTACGTTGCGCGTTGCTGCGGCTGTTTGGCGCTCGTGTTGGCAAAGGCGTAATCATTAGACCTACTGCTCGCTTTACTTACCCTTGGAAAATTACAATTGGGGACTACAGTTGGATAGGAGATGACGTAGTTCTCTACAGCCTTGACGATATCAACATTGGTGAGCACTGCGTCATTTCTCAAAAAAGTTACCTGTGTACTGGTAGTCATGATATAACAGACCCAGCTTTTGGGTTGAAAACAGCGAGTATCACCGTTGGTAATGGAGTATGGATAGCCGCTGATTGCTTCGTTGGACTAGGAGTAAAAATTGGGGCTAATGCTGTGATTGGCGCTCGTAGTAATGTTTTTACTGACATACCTTGTGAGCAAGTTAGCTGGGGAACCCCTTGTACTCCCCGCTATTTAAGAAAGCGGGAGTGAATAAGTTAACATTTGTCAAACTTCTGGTTTTGGTGTTGGAGGCATGACTACTTTTTTCGCTAATCCCAGAGTTTGTAATGTCTTAATTGCCCACCAAGTCATATCCACTTCCCACCACTGATATCCAGCTTTAGCAACATTTGGGTAAGCATGGTGATTATTATGCCAACCTTCTCCATAAGTTAAAAGCGCTGCCCACCAAAGATTACGAGAGTTGTCCTTCAACTGGAAACGACGGTTACCGCGCAAGTGGGCCGCAGAGTTGATGAACCAAGTGGTATGCCAAAGCAAGACTGCCCTCACAAAGACACCATAGACAACAAAAGACCATCCACCCAAAGCATACAGTAGGACACCAACAGGAATTTGAAGCAGTAAGAAGGAGCGATTTAGCCAACGATAAAATGGATCACGGTATAGTTCCTGGGCAAATTTTTTGTAATGTTGTTCCTCAAAAAATTCTGGACGTGGGTAAAAAATCCAAAGCATATGACTCCACCAAAAACCACGCTTGGCAGAGTAAGGATCTTTATCTAGGTCTTCTGTATGCGCATGATGCAGCCGATGTCCTGCTACCCAAAACATTGGTCCTCCTTGCATAGCAAGTGCTCCCAAGGTGGCGAGCGTATATTCCAACCACTTCGGCACAGATAAACTTCGGTGAGTTAAAAGTCGGTGATACCCTAAACAAATACCAATGCTGCCAAATAACCAGTGCAGCAATATCATGGCTCCCAAAGCAGACCAAGAAAAACACCAAGGAGCGAACATTGCCAAGGCATGAAATGTACCGAAAAATGCCACGTTAGTCCAGCTCAGAGTAAGCGGCTGCTTATCAACAGCCACAGCTGAGTTAATAGTCATAAATGTTTCCTTTTACGTGAATACCGTAGATACACTAGTACAATTTTGTACTAGTTACCACATACCCTGTCAAAACTGGCGAAGATAGCTAAAGTAAAAACAGAGGATGCAAGTGCTACTTACATCTGTTAGCTTAGCAAAGATAAAATTTTAATGCAAGTGCCACTTGCAGTTTTGACTTATGTCTAATGAAATAATTTCGACGCGACAAAGGCTGATTAATGCAGCAATGGAGTTGTTTGCAGCTCAGGGAATTACCGAAACGACAACCAAGGCAGTCGCAGAATTAGCGAAAGTTAATGAAGTGACGCTATTCCGGCAATTTGGCAATAAGCACGGATTGGTTCTGGCGGTTATTTCTGAATCACCAGTGTTTAAAGAACTGGGTGAGTCCTTAAAAATCCAAGCAAGTCAAATGACCAATGTTCATGAAGCTCTCAAAAATTATTGCGAAGACCGCTTAGAGGCTCTAGAACAAGTTCCGGAATTGCTGCGTTCTATGGTAGGAGAGGCAGGAAAATATCCAGTAGAAAATCGTCAGGCACTGGGAAGAAGCTTAGCGCAAGCCAACAACTATGTTGCTGAATATTTAGCAACCATGATGGAACGCGAGCAATTACACACGCAATTGTCGGCTCAAAAGCTAGCCAGTTTACTCAATAGTATGTTGGTGGGGTATGCCGTGATTGAATTTACCAGTGAATTCCATGAACTTTGGCATGACAGAGATGAGTTTTTGGAAAATTTGGTGGCACTATTTCTCAAGGTAGCCACACAATCCTCAGATCAACTCAACAATGAGTTTATTCCGACAGAAAACGTTGTAGATTTACCAGCGAATTTAGTCCACTTGGTTTTGCAAAGAGCCAAAAAATCAGGACTGCGAGATTATGCCCTGACGTACGTTTTGTTTGGCGCAGGCTTATCTCCAGAAGAAATTGCTCATTTAGAGCGATCGCACCAAATCAAAGACGCCAACCAGTACTTATTGCAAATCACTCAGGGCGCTACTCGACAAGTTCCGGTGAATCAGTGGATTATGGGTAAACGATATGGATCGTATACTCGCAATCCCTTAACTCAGTGGCTCAAAAGTCGTAAAGATGACCACTCTGCATTATTTCTCAATGATGATGGAATACCAATGACACAGCCAGAAATACAACAGCGCTGGCGAATATTAACTGAGGGATTATTAACACCAGAAGGGCAACAGCCAGTTATTGAGCAAGCTCAACAGACATGGTGTGTAGAAATGTTAATGAAGGGAATGAATTTAGAAGATATGAGTATAATTACAGGCTGGAATCGTACAAAATTACAAGCGTATGCTCGTAGAGCTAAAGAAAAATCAGCTTTAGAGCAAGCGATTCGCCTCGATCAGAAGCCTCAATAGCAATGAATACATCACTGACTCTCTTCTGGCAGCCAATCTTCATCTAATACGAACTCTACAAGATATGGACACTCTTTTGGAAACACTAGTGCGGTTCGTTGTTAGCTGAATCGCGGTAATCAGCCCGTACATAAGCTAACCAGTCAGAAATGACTGAACTCTGGATGGAATGGAGGCGAAAACCCTCCCCCTCAAACTCAGAGGTGACTCCTTACCTGCCCACAGTGAGTAAACTCGGAATTTTACAGGCTGAAGCTGGGAACAGGACGCAATCAGACGGCTGTTATGAGCTGACACTGGCGTTAATGGGGAGTGCGCAAGGTAAAAACAGAACCTAGAAAAGCAACCTAGTATAAAGCGGGGCATAACACAAAACCCCGACTCGGCTAGAGGTAAAATCCCGCCGACTTCTGATGTAAAGAGCGGCAAGAGTAAGGGGTTCTAGCGGTTGAATTGGTTCTACCTAACGGCACATAACAATTTCATCCAAGGAACGAATAAAAACGAGTTAAAGGTCTTGGGAAGGGTCGAAACCCAGGTAAGCCAGACGAGCGGCAGAATTCCTTTAATTCGGGTAGGACAGACCGTAACTGGTCTGAGGTGTTCAGAAAACAATCACTAGGAGTAGAGCATGATTGGACACAGTAGCAATGCTAGTGAATCTTGGAGCAAGTTACTTTGGGGAAAACTTCGACGTAATCTGTTTCGCCTACAAGTTCGGTTGTTCAAAGCAGTTAAAGCAAGAGACATGCGGAAAGCGCGGTCACTTCAAAAACTGATTCTGAAATCTAAGGCTGCACGGTTATTGGCAATACGTCAAGTAACTCAGCTAAATGCTGGTAAAAAGACTGCGGGTGTAGATGGAAAAGCGTCCCTCAATCATGAAGAACGCTTCCAACTTGAGGAATCCCTCAAGAGAAATCACTCTAATTGGCATCATAGCAAATTAAGACAAATCCCTATACCCAAGAAAGACGGTAAAACCAGAATTCTTAAAGTCCCTACTATTGCGGACAGAGCATGGCAATGCCTTGTGAAATACGCACTAGAGCCAGCGCACGAAGCAACTTTCCATGCCAAGAGTTACGGATTTAGGACAGGACGTTCAGCGCAAGACGCGCAAAGACAATTGTTCAATAATTTAAACTCAAGCTGCAACGGAATAAATAAGCGAGTCATCGAGCTTGACATTGAAAAATGCTTCGATAGGATAAATCACTCCGCCATAATGGATAATCTCATCGCTTCACAAGGCATAAAGAAAGGTATATTTCGCTGCCTCAAAGCGGGAGTCAATCCGGAGTTCCCAGATCAAGGGACACCACAGGGAGGAGTAGTAAGCCCACTTTTAGCCAACATTGCACTCAACGGAATCGAAAGTATCCACAGATATCACAGTGGAAAAGGGAGAAGAATAACCCCTAACACATCACTTAAAGATATCATTGAACCCTCAATCCGCTATGCGGACGATATGGTAATAATACTCCGACCCGAAGATAACGCAACAGAAATACTTGGAAAGATAAACCAGTTCCTAGCAGACAGAGGAATGAATATCAGCGAAAAGAAGACTAAGATAACCGCATCGACAGACGGTTTTGATTTTCTTGGCTGGCACTTCAAAGTGCAAAGTAACGGAAAGTTTAGATGTATCCCTTCGGTGGATAACTTCAAAGCATTCCGTCAAAAGGTCAAAACCATCGTCAACTGCTCTAACTATGGTTCCGAGGTCAAAGCTGAGAAATTAGCCCCCTTGGTTAGAGGTTGGAGGAACTATCACCGCTACTGCAAAATGGATGGTTCGCGAAACTCGCTGTACCACACTCAAGCAAGAGCGCTCAAGAAGTTCAATAAGGAAGCAAAGAATAACCGATATTCCAGTAAGAAATTACTAGACAAGGCATTCCCAAAAGTTCCTTACTCCGAAAACAAATTTGTTAACGTCCAGGGAGAAAAGTCACCATTTGACGGAGACATACCATATTGGAGCGAGCGCAATAGCAAGCTCTACGACGGACACACCTCTAAAGCCTTAAATCGGCAAAACCATTCATGCGGAATATGTGGAATGAAGATGATTCCAGGTGAGACAGTCCACCTACATCATATAGATGGAAATCACCAGAATTGGAAAACCAAGAACTGCATAGCAGTCCATCAATCATGCCATCAATACCACCACATGGGCAAGGAGAAATCCTAGAACATCGAGAGCCGGATGCGTAGAAATACGCACGTCCGGATCGAACAGAGAGGTGCTCGGGATAATACCCGACATCGACTCTAACAAATCTGCATATTAGTTTGCTTAGCTGCTTGGTGGCGTGCGCGTTGGTAACTCTCTTCAAGTTACTCTACAGGATAGTTTTTACAGCGTTTTTCTGTAAGGTGGGCATTGCTTACTACTATCTCAAATGTCTATCACACAAGCTTTTCTGAGCAATGCCCACCCTACGATTTACGGATAAATCATCCACTTAGACTTACTGCTGTTGCCTACTTCTATTGGTTTGTGAGTTCATCTAACATTAGTAATTCCAAATTTGGAATAGCAGGCAAACGTGTATCATTTGTTAGAAAAAATGTAGCATCTCCTTGAATTGCTGTTGCAATTTGAATCGCATCTGGAGTTCGTAAATTGTGCTTTGCTCTAAGTTGGGCAGCAAGTTCAGCAATCGCAGGTGAAACAGCAACAGTCGTTAAATTTTCTTGCTCGAAGAGGATGTCACGATATTGCCCAGCAAGTTCAACATTTCCCGCTCTTAACGGATGGATCAGCACTTCTGTTAATGTAAGTGTAGATGTGATGACTTGAAACTCACCTTGGCTCATCGCTTGAAAAAAGGCGTGAACAACTTCCAGATAAGCTGGGTTTTGTTCAATGAAATAAATCAAAGGTCCAGTATCCAAGCCAACAATTTGACTCTGTAGCTGGATTAACCATTCCATGAATCTCTTTCCCGATTCACATATTCTTGAGCATCAATATCCTGCCAAATCTCTTTTCCCAGCCCCTCTAATTCCATAATGCTGCGTTTGTGTTTAGGGGTTATGCGCCGACGCACGAGCGCAGCTAACTCCTCTAACAAGCGGAGTTGTTCATCTGGTGTGAGGTTCTCAACTTGACGACGGATTTCTTGGTAGGTAGCCATAATGATTTATCAATTTTGCCTGTATTGCTGATCGTGCCATGTTGCCATTACATAGACTAACAACCTACAATTTGTAGACAACAAAGCAGATATCAAAATATTAGTATCAAAAACCGCAACGTATAGCACTAATCCTCATGCACCACTTTATCAACGAAAGCTTCACGCTCCTCCTCGGTCATTGTATCCCAGTTGTAGCCTCGTTCTTGGGCAATAAGTCTAACTTTATCGATTCTATAGCAAGGGTAGTGCCTCCCACTGCCCCCACTGTTGGAGAAGTAGGAATCTAAACACCTCTACTTGCTGTTCGGTAGGTAGCAGTTTAACTAATTCAATGACTTGCTCATTAGTCAGCTTTAATGTGGGCATCTTGTATCTTTTGAAGATTGTGGAACCACTTCTAATTTTAGGCATAATTAGGAAACTTCAACGGCTACTTCAGTAAACGAATAAAGCCTGCTTGCTCAAAATGTTGGTCGGTTGTCAAAGCCTCCTGAATGCCTAATTGTTGCATCACAACGAAAGATGTGCAGTCAACTAATGACCAAGCTTTGTCTGGTCTACTTTTGCAAAGTTCCCAAGCTGAAGTATCAATTACGTTATTAATGTGAATGATTTCAACATATGGCACAGTCTTGATAGCATCAACAATTTCAAAGACCTGTAAACGAGGAATCCGAAGCGGGCTGTTTAACAATGCTACCAATTCAGCAACTACATAATTTGTCGTAACAATCTTTTTCTGCTGTTGAAGAGCTAAACGAAAACACTGATCTGCTTGTGAATAATAGGATTGAGTATTAACAAAAAGACTTGCCCAACCAGATGTATCCACAAATATGCTACTCGACACCCTTCAACTCCTGACATAAAGCTTGCCCAAGATAGTAGTCATGGTTTTCTGCTAAATCAGGAATGTCTACACTAACAGAGCCAATTAGTCGTAAAAGGGGGTCTGTTTCTGTTTGTTGCATGGAATCAGATTGAAATGAAGTCGTTAATTGTTGTGACAGGACTTGCAACACGACTTCCTCTGGAGACTTATTCAAGCGTTCTGCTTGAACAGCCAGTGCTTGCTCTAAGTCGTCTGGAAGAGTAATCACAAAAGTTTTAGCCATAGATCCTCCTTCAGGCTGGGCTGTAACTATTTTAGTTGACTGCACTGATAGACGGATCAGCTTACGGAATTATACAAAACGACCTGAAAACTTGAGCGATCGCTACCAACATCTTCACATTGCCCTTATGATCGCATCGCGCTTAGTTGATATTGAACATTAACTCATAACTTTCACATACTGTCCAATCGAAATTAATACCAATTCTCTATGACTTTGCACTTTATTCGCCCTCAGTCTAGAAGACTGGGGCTATACAAACAAAGCCTGCCTACGCAGGCTATTAAATGCATCTTCATGGAGAAATTGCGTTTCTGGCTTTTCGCAAAGCATCTAATGCTCCACCAAGCTTGTATTTTCCTTTGTATTTTCCTGACTCTTGACGCTCTGCATAGCGAAACAATGATAGCTTTACCTCTGTAACTAAGAGATCGACTGCCTCATCAGAACTTACTGTATTGCCATTTTTTCGATTTTGATAAATCAACGCCTCATCATGTTTAACCAGCCTTGCTTTTAGAAACAGTTCAACGGCGTGAAAAATATGCAGAATGACATACTTCCAATCAGTTTTTCTTCTGCTGTAAAGATGATGCTCTACACCATGCACCAGAGAATCCATTGCATTCTCTTCAAGCTTTACGACTAGCCTCTGCTGAGTTAAAACCGGCTCATCCGTCATTTCTATTCCTCTACGATCTCAAATCACTGGCTCATTTCAGTTTAGCGATTTGCTGAGATTACCTCACAGTGCGATACGCCTAGCACCTTCTGCACTCCGCGCGATCGCTCTACGCCATTCCACAAACTACACAAAAAAAATCCCGCCATAGTCACAAACTCAGCGGTTTTCAATTGCCAGCATAATCAAATCTCAAGCACTATAGCAGGGAACAGGGAACGCTTAATAGGGAACAGGGTTGAAAGTCTCGTGGTGTCCATATTTTCTCATTAGTTCATGTCCTGATCTACCGGGCAACTGTTATACCCTAAAACTCAATACGTTTGAGTTAAGGTGTCGGTTATTTAATTTTCCAGGCGGATCTGTGGCAAAACGACACAGATCCTTTTTGTAGTTTTGATACCGATGGTTAAGCCTTACTTTCCCGTAACGTGAGGATTTCAACGCCGTCTTCAGTGACGGCGAGAGTGTGCTCAAATTGAGCGGAAAGTTTGCGATCGCGTGTCACAGCAGTCCAACCATCACCCAAATGTTCAACTTCCCACGTACCTTCGTTAATCATCGGCTCTATGGTAAAAACCATACCAGGTCGCAGACGTTTTCCCTTACCACGGATACCGTAATGAGGTATTTCCGGCGCAGTGTGGAAAACGTTGCTGACACCGTGTCCTACGAAGTCTCGCACCACAGAAAAGCCCTGCGCCTCAGCATACTCCTGAATGGCTGCACCAATATCCCCAATACGTGCTTGTGGCTTAACTTCAGCAATACCTCTTCTGAGGCATTCCTCTGTCACCTCTACCAACTTTTTGGCTTTTGGGGAAGGGGTACCAACAAAGAATGTCTTGGATGTATCACCGTGATAGCCATCAACAAGCGGCGTCACATCAATATTAATGATGTCACCTTCCTTAAGAATTTGCTTGGCATTAGGAATGCCGTGACAGATGACTTCATTCACACTCGTGCAAATTGACTTAGGAAAACCCTTGTACCCAAGAGGTGCACTTTTTGCACCATGCGCCTGTGTCCATCGTTCCGCTTCGTCATTCAGTTCAAGAGTACTAACCCCCGGCTTAACCAGTGGTTCAAGATGGTCTAAGAGTTCGGCTGCCAAGCGTCCAGCCTTACGCATTTTATCTAGTTCTCTGTTAGATAAAATAACAATTGTTTCACTTTTCATCAAATTTCGTCTAAAGAAGAATCTCCCATAAATATAGTTTGCCGTGTTTGTGTGGATAACTGTATATTGGTTTGATCAACACAGAAACTCAACTAATCCTTTTATGGTTGGGTTTCATCCTCAACGATGACAGTCAACCCCATTTCGGCAGAACGCCTTGCTGCATCTGCAACCTTGAGGGTGTACAAGCTTTCTTCTGGGGTGACGTACAAGGGAGTGCCATCAATCAGATGGTCTAACACCATTGTCGTATCTTTGGCAAGCAAACCGCGACGAGCACCAACTTCTATCGGTTTTGTTTCTCCTCGCTGTACCAAAAGTCCCTTATCGCCATCAAAAATTAATCCGCCATCTTCACCATGAACCTCAAATCTACGTTCTGCCTGCCACAAAGTTTCACCTTTACCATAGACAACATGGGCTAACAGTCCGCTGTTGAAGGACAAATGAGTATCGCAGAAACAGCTTTGGTAATACTCTTTCTCTATTTGCCAAAATCGGTTATGACAGTTGACCGATACAACTTTACCAAACAAATCGACAAGACGGTGCAATCGAGAAAGTGCGCCGATCAAAGGAAAGCCGAAAAGCTCATGATTGTACGTCCATTTGCGGGGTGCAGGATGTTCCGGCTTGGTTGTGTTGTAGCGCACAAAAAACACTTGACCAACTTGTGATAGATGTTGTTTCAAAGCTTGATGCAATCCACCCAAAAGTTCGATATGTTCAACATGGAGGAATTTTTTTTGTGCTTTTGCAAAAGCAATAAGTTCTTCCGCTTCTGCCACGTTTAAAGATAGAGGGTACTCTACAACAACGTGTTTGCCATTCTCAAGTGCTTGTCGGGCGATTATACCATGATCCCGAGTCACAGTACAAATCATAACTAAGTCTATGTTGTCTTGCTCCACCAGTTGCTGCCAAGAATTTACAACCATTATCTGGTAATCTTTGGCAAAAGCTTGTGTCTTCTCTGGTGTGTGACCGACAACAGCGACTAAATGGGAGCGCTCATCATGCAGCAATGCTTCCGCCCGTAATTTGGCTGTATATCCAGTACCAACCAAACCCACTCGTATGGGGTGTTTTTGCGAAAAAGTAGAATTATCGTACATTATGATTGTTACTATCTTGAAAATAAAAATCATCAACTGTGAAAATAACCCTATTTTCCTATTTTTGATTCAAAGAGCGTGACATAAATCAACTTACCTAAGATTGATATATATAGCAATTTTTTATACTACTATTTCCACTTACATTTCTTTTTTTTTTTTTCGTAATATCACAAGTAAAGCAATTTCAATGAACGACTGATTTAGTTAAGATAAGCCGTTGTATTTGCTTTAAGATAATTTATACGATCCATTTGCATTCATAGAGGATAACTAAATGGCAAGTTACAAAGTCACACTTATCGACCCTGATGGAGGGAAAAAAACAATTGAGGTAGGAGATGATGAATACATTCTAGACCTTGCTGAAGAAGAAGACATTGATCTGCCCTACTCTTGCCGCGCTGGTTCTTGCTCTGACTGTGCTGGTTTGATTAAATCAGGTAGTGTTGATCAGTCTGATGGGAATTTCCTGGACGATGAGCAGATTGATAAAGGATATGTGCTCACCTGTATCGCCAAGCCTACCTCTGATGTCACCATCGAAACCAACAAGAAAGATGATATCGAGTAAAGGTTAGGCACCTCAAAAATTAACTTTTTCCAAAAAGTAACTGATGTAGCAGGGATGAAAAAAAGCAGCATAGTAAAGAGAAATC
This sequence comes from Brasilonema angustatum, assembly GCF_059505445.1. NCBI lineage: Bacteria > Bacillati > Cyanobacteriota > Cyanophyceae > Nostocales > Scytonemataceae > Brasilonema > Brasilonema angustatum. The sequence continues at coordinate 140,343 of NZ_JCACKO010000135.1, forward strand.
TTCTCTCTTTACTATGTCTGGTCTGCCGCTTACACTTACTTTGGCAATAAATATAGGGCGTCGGTCAAGTATTCGTAATTGAACCAGTGCGATGTTTGTGCATACCCAATTTTTGATAGAATTGGGCGGGTTACAAGCAAGTAACTTAGGTGAGTGAAAGTACAAATGCTCTAAATACAGATTGTGTCTGTATTGTCAACCGTTATTACTTGACCGGCTTTCTAAATTCACCGTTATTAGGCTAAACCACATCTAATTTTCCAAAGTGAGCCAAGCCATTCAGAGGTTTCAGGCGACTAATAATGCAAGTTAAATGTGGAACAGCTTGCAAGCAGGAACACAGGGAACTGTATGCTACTGCTTGATTATTTACAGCAATTTTCAGATATGCAGACATACGTCTCAGACAGAGAGGAAACCACAGAGTCAGGGAGTAGAGAGTGGTATAGTCAAATCAATTGAAAAACGCTGTAAAAATCTAGGAAGTTGATGCTCCTTTTTATAAACAAAACTTATATTTAATAACTCACAAAATTTCATTACTAATCGAGTTCAATTTTTGGTTACATGCTTTTATTTTTCTCGTAGTATCAGAAGTGGAGCAAATTTTAAGCAACGGCTGATCCGATAAGATGAGTTGTGATCTTTGCTTTAAGATAACTTATACGATCCGTTTGCACTCATAGAGGATGACAAAATGGCTACTTACAAAGTGACACTGATCAACGAAGCTGAAGGGCTGAACAAAACAATTGAGGTACCAGAGGATGAATTTATTCTAGACGTTGCTGAAGGAGAAGGTCTTGACCTACCATACTCTTGCCGCGCTGGTGCTTGCTCTACCTGTGCTGGTAAAATCACAAAAGGTTCAGTTAACCAGGATGAGCAGTCTTTCTTGGACGACGACCAAATCAACGCTGGATATGTGCTAACTTGTATTGCTTATCCAACGTCTGACTGTACCATAGAAACCCACCAGGAAGAAGAACTTTATTAAAAGTTAGGCACCCAAAATCAACCTCTTTCAAGAGTCACTGATGTGGTAAGGAGGGAAAACAAGCAACATAGACGAGAGAAATATTCTGCTTGTGCTGTGTCTGCTGTTTGCACCTAGCTTAAAAATGGGTGTAGGGGTCTAAGAGTGTAGGGGTTTAGGGGAAAGACATTCTTGAAAATAAGGAGTCAGGGAGTCAGGGAGAAATATTTTCATGTGTTCAGTGGTTTGCAGTTCATAACGGCTACTTTGGCTGGAAGTCTAGATTCACGTTATGCAAGTAGGAACACAAGGAAACCCTATGTTTTGTTTCATCTTGATTCCAGACTAGCTGTTCAATCTATCTGACGTTGCGGCTTCTTGTTTTTTCTCATCTCCCCCCGTTAAATTACTCAAACTCCGACTCGCAACATCCGCACTCAGTCCCCAAACTAATAATCCCAAATAATCAGAAAAAGGGTCAGCACCAAAAGTTGACCCTTTTTGCACGTAAAGCGATAGCTAGCCCCTTAGGGGGCGCTGCGCAAACGCTGCTGCGCGGAGCGCAGATCGCCTGCTACTGGTGGCTTTTGACTACGACTTAATTATTCCGATGCACCCGGATTCGATATTAAAGCCTAAAATGCATGAGCAAGGTGCATAAATTCTTTTGGGCTAGCCCTAATAAATAAAAGGAAAAAAGATACACACTATTCCCTACCATCATGTGGTGGGGATTTTCATATGTACTATGCACCTTAGAAGAAGAAGCACAGGGAGCAGGGAGAAAGGAGAAGGGGGAGAAAATAACTCACGTGAAGAGCGTTTCCCCTCAGCACCCAGCAAAGCTGCTCCCAAGTGAAGCGAGCTCCGGAGTTTCCCCTCACCCAGAACGCTACAATCAAACCAAATCCGAAAAAGTCTTGGCGTTCAAAGATTATTGATTTTGAGTTTCCGATTAAACTGCTGTATGAAGATGTTGTATTTGGAAGCGAGGAATAAACAAACATACACTCGCTCATTCCTAGAAAAACAGCACCATTACCTCTCCCTGAACCAGTATTTTCTACATTATATTTGTAATTAAGCGTGTTACTCACAACATTGGCGCAGGTGAAAGGTTGAATAGATGATGAAATTAGACCCCAACACTATCAATGAGTTGGCAGAAATCCTCAGTTCATTTGTAGAATTCGAGAAAGAACGTCGATCTTTCTTAATTGCTGCGTTGGGTACTGATGCACCTGTATTGCAACACATCGATTGGAGCGGTTCCGTAGCAACTTTCACACCACATATGTTGGATCAGTTAGCAAATATTGGTGAAGAACAAGCTTTTTACGCGGTTTTGGAATATATGAAACTAAAGGTAGGACTAGATCAAAAAGAACGTATAAATAAAATTATTGAGCAATTTCATTTATATCCTTTTAAAGAAATTAAGATTGCTCTCTCTGATTGTTCATCTGATCTTGAAAAGTTGCAACAACAATCAGATTATGTACTAAATAATATACGAGTTGATATTGGTGGTTTCAAGCTTGACCGAACTGATCTAATTGCTAACGCTCGAAAAAAGATTTCAGAAGCATCATTAATCGAGATAGTTGGCTCCTCTGGGGTTGGTAAGTCAGCCATATTGAAAACTCTTGTTGAGTATCGAGGAACTGTTTACTTATCTTCAAGAACTAGATGAACCATTCGGCTTGTATAGAACTGTCCAGCTACTTGGGTTAGTTTTGCTAGAAAATTCTAAGACAGCAGATGCTTGGATACAATTGGTAGAGCAATTTGAGCAAGCTTCAAAACTTTCTTCTAGATGGCGGCAAGCATTACTGACTGCGCCTCTAGTATCTCCACGTTCCAGCGAATTGCTTGATAAAGCTGAACCGCTACTCATAGCTGATAATGCACGGCGGCTTATCGAGTTACTTGTTGCGGTACGCACGTTGGAAGTAATGCCGAACTTTTCACTAAAGTCTCTATTTACAGAAGCAGAGCTAAAGTCTAGCGATCGCTTGATGCCACTTTTCATGAGCGACCCAATTCCAAGATGGTCAGTGTGGCAACCTTTCATGGGTTGGTTGTTAAAACGGATCAATGATTTACCTACTAACGTTCGTCCAGAAACTGTCAAGCTAATGGAGATTTGGCAAGTCAAGTCACCAACAGGCTCAATTTATCGAAAAGAAATTGGTGAAATAGCGATCGCATGGCTTGAAGAAAAGCAAGCGGAAGATAGGAGAGATTGGTAATGACAAGATATGACGAATACCAGAACCGATTGCACAGAATTGTGCTACACTCAGCACATGTTTTGCCAGAGATAGTTGGAACTTACCTTAGCGAACTCGCCAAATCTAGGAATTATGACACAAAAGAGGATGTAATTTCTAAAATTCAAGACTTCAAGCCTCTTGTCGATTCAATTCCAAAAGAATTTGTCGATTTTGGAATCAGTGTGCTTATTAAAAAACCAATCAATCCAGAAAATGACCCTAATACTCCTAGAAGAATAACTAGATCACCAGAAGAGAGAAACTTTGGTATAAACGATATCTCGAATTTTTTTCCGCCCACACCTGTTCAAGGACCCTTCTTATATCTCTTACTTAATAATGAGAATGAAGGACTGCGGCTAGTCCATGCTCTCACCAATGCTGCATCTGAAAAATGGCGCGAGTATCAACAGCGAGAAGAATTTGACCGACCTAAATTGACTCCTCTACCAGTCATAATTAACTTACCCTCTGGTCTTTGTGAATTCTGGGGTGATACTCAAGTTTATTGCTGGTTTCGAGGAACAACTGTTGGTCCATATCCTGTGATTTCTGCCTTGATGGCATTAGAAGAGTGGATGGAGAGACAGATTGAAGCAGGTAGAGATGTTGAAGCCCTTTTTGAGAAAGTGTTGCGTGGAAGCAATTCTGTTGCTGTACTAGGTATTTGTTTAAGTATGGCGCTTGCTTATCCTGAAAAGTGTCTAAAAGTGGCATTGCCAATTGCCAGCTGTCCTGATATTTGGGAAATGGATTTAAGTCGTTTAGTTCATGACAGTAGCAATTCATGGAATGTCTTTAAAGAGTGGGAATGGAATGAGAGCAAGAAGTTCTATTACGAAGTCCTTGAAAGGCGAAATAAAAGACCACAGCGTTCGCGGGAGATTAGAGGTTTAGCAATGTACTATGTTTTGTCGAGTGATGACTCTTTAAGAGTTCCATTCGAGCAAGCAGTTGAGAAATTTACAGAAAACCTTCCCTTTCGTTATCAAGAAAAAAAATCAGATCCAAACGCTGTGGCTGCTCTCCGAGAAAATATGGAGAACTATCAAGTGTTTGGGAGGAGAGAAAATTATCGACAACAGCAAGTGGGTGAAGATTGGCACATCTGGGTTGAGCGACCCGAAGAAATTAGAAAACGCAATGAGGAGCTTTTTGCCCCTAACGTTGAATGGGAACGTTGGCTTGGCGTACACTTATGGGCAGAACAAACTATTAAAGATGGTAGACCACAAGAGCGGATGACTTTAGAAGAGGCTGTTGCCGCAGCGAAGGAATTACAAACATCTTCTGACTTTACTCAATCTGATCAAGAAGATATTTGTGGTGTTACTCGTATTCAAGCAATAGCTGGTGTTGCAGCAGCAATTCTCATTGCAGATTTTGAGTGGGCAACAACACAGAATCATTTGGAATGGTGCCGCGCTATTCTACTTGCGGCTGCTCGTATGGCTGAAGCATCCATCTATGCTATGTCACCGTCTAGCGTGAAAGTTTCTGCTGGGCGAGGTTTAGCCTTACTGGCTACTCATGGTGTAGCAAATATTGAAGTACGGCAGCAGATTCTCCAGTTAATAAGTGAGTCACTGAGGCGCTTTTCCCATGCTGGAGAAGTGGTTAAAGCAGTATTTGGTGGTCTACAAAATGCATGGAATGTTGATCGAGTATTGTGCTGGAATGCTTTGAGCCTTTGTCTGTCGCTATCTATAATTCCTCGGCAACTTCACTATGGAACTTGTGTTGGGCAATTTGAAACTAGCTTTGAGGAGCTCAAGACTTGGGAAGACAATGTAATTCAGAATCACTTTGACTATTTAGCAAAAGATGAAATACCTGAATTTCCAAAAATCCCCACAGCAAAAAATATTGTTTTTGTTCACGAACATACTCAGTATGGGCTTTATGCTTTGCCGCTCACAGAACTGTGTCGAAACTCCGATACAAAAGACAAATTGCTCCAGCTTTGTGACGATTTAGTAGCTCGAACAATTGTAGATAATTTACCAGTGAAAGGTAAAGCCTATTCCCAGTCCCATAAGCCCTATACGTGGAATCGTTTTATCTTTAATTGGGCAGCATGTTTGGCAAAATCGCTAAGTGTTGAGGAAACTCGTCAGCACATTTTGACACCATTGCGAGACAATTGGTCTCAGGTTCCAGAACTGACAGCCAATCTTCTAAATGGATATATCAGTCATCAAATCGCTTACGTCGAGGGGCCAACCGCACAAGCTTTAGAAATTTGGAAAGAAATTTGCAACTGGGTACTGGATAGTCCAGAAATTGCTAGAAAGACCAGTTATGACTACCTTGATCGGGACACTGGGGAAGTTTTACAACTGATCATCTTTACCCAGCATGATCGTTCTCGTATTGAAGATGATTGGCAGCACGCTCACCTTTTTATTGAAATTTTTGACAAGTGGGTTAGCGTAGCTGGTCATAATCCTTACGCTTATAGCCATCTTCTTACAATGCTCAATAGTATTGGCTGGCAGTTTGCACCAGAACCGATACTCAAATGGTTAAATCGATGCAAGAATAATGCTGTTCATGACCTTTGGAATGAACAGAGTAGGAATGGAAGGCGGACAGCCGAATTATTAAACCGTATTTGGATCAGCTTTGAGCGGCAGATTCGTAATGATAAGGCAATCCTACAACCGTATTCTAATCTGGTGTATCGATTGGTGGAAGCTGGTATTCCCCTTGCGAGTATACTTCGACAAAAGTTAGAGGGGCGAAGAAGTTCAGCTTGAATACCCATTATTACGATTCAACCCCAAGCAGAGAAAACAGTCAATTCTACTTCCACTAATACTTGTTGTAGATATAGCGAAAATTATCCATGCAATCACAGGAGCATAACTGAAGAACTAAACTATTTAAATATTATTGAACTTGCTATAGGAGTAAAGACATTGACTATGCAGCTATCACAACCTGACTTCCAACGCCTCATCCGCATTGTGCAAAACTTACCCGACTTTGCCAACGTGCGCGATCGCCGTCGCTTAGTTACAGGTGCATTACAAGGTGCAGACCAAGCCGATGTTATCATGGCGTGGTTAGATTTGGATGGTTCGCCGATGAATGTTTCTGTGGAAGTGGTGAGGTCTTTGTGCAGATTTGGACGAGTTGCTTACGATAAAGAAGCCCTTGCTGTCTTCCTCAACTATATTCAGCCCTTTACTGGGGATGAGGATAAGGATTTTATTGTAGAACTATTTCAGAATTACCCGCTTGATGTTCCAGCTAGTCCTAGCCGTGGAATTAACAATTGGAGAGGAACGGATAATACTGCTGATATCAAAGAAAAGATTATTGGTGAAAATACCTTACGCGATATTTACATTTTAAACTTGGCTCTGGAAGCATCAAAAGCTGTGGTTCGTATCGCCACTCCTAAAAGTTTGGGTACGGGGTTTATGATTGCACCCAATTTACTCATGACGAACAATCACGTCATTAAAAGCCAGAAAGTAGCAGAAAAAAGTAATTTTAGCTTCAACTACCAACTCGATATTAATGGTAAAGAATGCCCAACACAGGTTATTGGGGCTTTGTCAGATAGTGCTTTTTACACTAACGAAGAACTTGATTTTACAGTAGTAACCCTGAAAGATGTCCCCGACTTCGGCAAACCCTTAATCTTCAAAAGTAAGTTGATGCGACGAGATGAACGTGTAGCAATCATTCAGCATCCCGGCGGACATTTGAAGAAAATCTCCATACAGAATAACTTTGTCGCCTACGCCGACAATCAAGTATTGCAATATACTACAAGTACAGAACCAGGTTCATCAGGATCGCCTGTTTTCGATGATGATTTTCTAGTAGTTGGTATTCATCATAGCGGTGGGATGCTTCCGGAACCAAGTACGCAGCGAAGGTATTTACGTAATGCAGGTACGAGTGCAGTAGCACTCTTAAACGACTTGAAAAACAACGCAGCGGAAATTTATGCTCGTTTGGCGATATAGTTAGCCGATGACGATAAGTAGCGAGTTACTGAATTTTTAACTATTACTCGTTCTCAATCAAGTATCTTTGGCGAGAATTGTCCAGTTGTGTGTAACTTTGGGTAGGCTTTATATAACGGTTTTGACGAACTTTCACTTTCACCCATAACGCTACAATCAAACCAAACCTAAAAAAGTCTTGGCGTTCAAATATTATGGTAGCTGTCACCCAACAACCCCAAAAAATGACCGTCGAGGAGTATCTCGAATGGGAACTTCAGCAAGACATTCGCTACGAATACGTCAACGGCGAAGTTTTTGCCATGACGGGTGTTACAATTCCCCACAATGACATTGCACTTAACTTTTACACTACCATTAACCCACATCTGCGTTCTAGAGGTTGTCGGGTGAATGTGTCAGACGTGAAAGTACAACTCAGTGCCCAAAGCCAGTACTACTATCCTGATGTTATCGTCAGTTGCGACCCTCAAGACCTCAACGCTCGCAAATTTATTCAAAATCCTAAACTCATTGCGGAAGTTCTCTCACCAGGTACAAGCGCCAAAGACAGGGGTGAAAAATTCACTGATTATCTAAAAATCCCCACTTTGCAAGAGTATATCTTGATTGACTCTGAAAAAATCTCCGTTGAGCGTTATTCTCGGGGAGACGGAAGAATGTGGCTTTATTATCCTTATACTGCTGAAGATATTATCACTCTATCAAGTATTGAATTTGAGTTTCCGATTGAATTGCTGTATGAAGGTGTTGCATTTGAAACAGAAGCATAACAAGCACGGTAAACTGGTTCAATTGACTAATATAATTAAGCCCAGCTTTCCTTGAAAAATAGTCCTATGCCTTCATTTTTATTAGAAGTTGGTACAGAAGAACTCCCTGCAAGTTTCCTGAGTAGCGCTATCTCGCAGTGGAAATCTCGCATTCCTCACACTCTGGAAGAAAACAGCCTGACTTACGATGCTGTGGAAGTTTACGGAACTCCCCGCCGCTTAGCGGTACTGATCAAAGGTTTACCCTCCCAGCAGGCGGATCGCGAAGAAGAAATTAAAGGTCCCCCCGCACAAGCAGCGTTTAAAGATGGGAACCCAACACCAGCAGCACAAGGCTTTGCTAAAAAGCAAGGTGTGGAAGTCTCTGCGTTGGAAGTTCGCCCTACTGAGAAGGGAGATTTTGTCTTTGTCCGAAAAGTAACTCGCGGTCGTCCAGTCGCTGAGATAATAACAGAACTTGTTCCTCAATGGATTTTCAAACTCGAAGGAAAGCGGTTGATGCGTTGGGGTGATGGAGATAAGACATTTTCTCGTCCCATCCGCTGGATTGTTGCTTTGTTAGATGAGGCGGTGCTGCCAATAGAATTGGATAATGGTTCCGAGACGGTAAAGAGCGATCGCATCTCTCAAGCTCATCGTGTCTTGCATCCAGAACCTGTGACAATATCCCACGCGACTGATTATGTCACCACGCTTCGCTCTGGATCTGTTGTGGTTGATACGGATGAACGGGTAAATACGATTACGCAGCAAGTCAAAGAATCGGTACAAAAGTTAGGTGGTTATGTAGAAATTTACCCAGATTTATTGCAGGAAGTCACAAATCTTGTAGAATTTCCCTCAGCTGTTATTGGTAAATTTGAATCAGAGTTTTTGAACTTGCCTACAGAGGTGATTACCACTGTGATGGTAAGTCATCAGCGTTATTTTCCTGTGTTCCAAAGTTCAAACACCAAAGACTTACTACCTAATTTTGTTACAATCTCTAACGGTGACCCCACAAAATCAGACATCATTGCTGTGGGAAATGAAAGAGTTATCCGCGCACGTTTAGCTGATGGTCGCTTTTTCTACGATGCTGATTTAGAAAAACCTTTGGAAAGCTTTTTACCTCAATTGGAAACCGTCACTTTCCAAGAGGATTTAGGTTCGCTACTAAAGAAAGTCAACCGCATTTGCAAAATTGCCGAACAAATCACAGAACAGTTGCAATTAAGCGAAAAAGAACGCGAAAACATCAAAAGAGCAGCTCTTTTATGTAAAGCTGATTTGGTCAGTCAAATGGTCTATGAATTCCCGGAATTACAGGGAGTTATCGGACAAAAATATGCTCTTGCAAGTGGAGAAGAGGAAGCAGTTGCAACGGCAATTTTTGAACATTATTTACCTCGTTCGGCAGATGACATATTACCCGAAACTTTGACAGGACAAGTTGTCGGTTTAGCAGACAGACTTGACACATTAGTCAGCATCTTTGGATTGGGGATGATACCCACGGGTTCTTCTGACCCCTTCGCTTTGCGACGGGCAGCAAATGCAGTCGTGAATATCACATGGACAGCCCATCTACCTATCAATCTACAACAGTTACTGGAGAAAATTGCTACAGATTTCGCGAGTGAATATCACAAAGATAGAAATCAATTAGTTGCAGCATTACAAGAATTTTTCCTGCAACGTATCCGTACTTTACTGCAAGAAGAAAAACACATTGACTATGACTTAGTGAATGCTGTTTTGGGAGAAAATGACCGGGAATATACAGAAAGGGCGTTAAAAGATTTATTGGATGTGGGCGATCGCGCAACTTTCCTGCAAAAAATCCGCGCCAATCGTACATTAGATAACATCTACGAAACCGTGAATCGTTCCACTCGTTTAGCGGCTCAAGGAGATTTGGATACAAAACAACTTGACCCCAAAGCGATCGTTCGTAAAGAACTCTTCCAAAAATCATCCGAGAAAGCATTTTACAACGCGATTGTGGAATTAGTGCCACAAACTCAAGCTGCACAAGAATCACGAGATTATGGACAGCTAGTAACAGCATTAGAGCAAATTACCCCCACCGTTAGCAACTTTTTTGACGGTGCAGAAAGCGTTTTAGTTATGGACTCCAATCCAGAAATCAAACGCAATCGGTTAAATTTGCTCGGATTACTTCGTAACCATGCCCGTGTTTTAGCGGATTTTGGGGCGATAGTCAAAAATTTGTAGCATGAGTAAAAAAAAGTTGTGTGATTTTTGCAAATAAACGCTACCATAATGGTGCTTAACCAGGGACCTCTGCCACAGTCTATGCCCACTATGCCCAAAGCCCACGTAATTGGATTAGGAAAGTCCGGTATTGCTGCGGCGAGATTGTTGAAACGAGAAGGTTGGGAGGTGGAACTCGGCGATCGCAACACCTCTCTTGACCTTCTAAAGCAACAACAAGAACTTGCCATAGAACAAATTACTGTTAAATTGGGGTACTCTTTAGAACTCAATGATTCAGACTTACCTCAATTGATAGTAGTTAGTCCTGGTGTGCCTTGGGATATACCCGTGTTAATTCAGGCACGAGAATTAGGTATTAAAACCATCGGCGAGATGGAACTCGCTTGGCAGCATTTGCAATCCGTCCCCTGGGTGGGAATTACAGGCACAAACGGTAAAACCACTACCACAGCCTTAATTGCTGCAATTTTTCAACAAGCAGGATTAAACGCTCCCGCCTGCGGTAACATTGGCTACGCTGCGTGTGAAGTTGCCCTGTCTGTCGGGAATCAGGGACAAATCAATTCAGAAACCTCCCCCTCATCATCTGACAATCAAATAGACTGGGTGATTGCAGAACTCAGCAGCTATCAAATAGAATCATCTTCTTCTCTTGCGCCTCGCATCGGTGTATGGACAACTTTCACGCCAGATCATCTCAGTCGCCATAAAACCTTAGAAAACTACTACAACATCAAAGCGCATCTGCTGCGTCAGTCTCAGTTGCAAGTGTTTAACGGTGATGATCCATATTTAAGGAAAGTTGGTGCAAGTGATTGGTTTGACGCCTATTGGACAAGTGTCAAAGGTAAAGATGATTTAATCGGTTCTCAAGGCTATTACATTGAAGATGGCTGGGTTGTAGAAAAGTTGAATGCAAACTCTCAACCAGAAAGAATTGTGGAAGTTTCCGCTTTACGGATGGTGGGAGAACACAATCAGCAAAATTTACTCATGTCAGTTGCAGCCGCGCGTTTAGCGGGAATTGATCAAGATGCGATTGTTCGCGCCATCAGCACATTTGGTGGTGTTCCTCATCGTTTGGAACACATTTGTACTTGGGAAGGAATCGATTTCATTAACGACAGCAAAGCCACGAACTACGACGCTGCTGAAGTTGGCTTAGTCTCAGTCAAAAGTCCGGTTATATTAATTGCTGGTGGTGAAGCCAAAGCGGGTGATGACACTAACTGGATAGCAAAAATTAAAGACAAAGCCGCCTGTGTATTGCTCATTGGCGCTGCTGCACCTGCTTTTGCTAAAAAATTGCAAGAAGAAGGATATCAGAATTACGAAATTGTAGAAACAATGGAAAAAGCTGTTCCCAGATCAGCAGAATTAGCAAAACATTATCAAGCATCTGTGGTGCTGCTATCCCCAGCTTGTGCAAGTTTCGACCAATACGCCAATTTTGAACAAAGGGGCGACCATTTTCGGCAGCTGTGTTTGGAGTTGGGTAAGGGGTAATATCATGTCCGGTTTCACATACCCTTAAATCCCATACCAGCTTGTACCTCTTGTTCTGCTTGGGTAGAACCTACGCCGGAAGATGCAGCAGTGTGAGAAGTTTCTTGCCTTTTGCCAACTTGGCTCAACAAGATGCCAATTAAAATAACGCTGCCGCCGACATATTGAGCGAGGGTAGGGACTTCGCCCAAAATCAAATAAGCTGCCAATATACCTGCGATTGGGGTAAACGAGCCAATTAAGGAAGCCATAGACACCGTGGAAGCTTTCAAGCCCTTGCTCCAGAATAACTGACCTAGCACCACAATCACCGCACCATACACAAACATCCACTGCCACAGGAAAGGCGAGAACACATTCATAAAATGGTCGCTGCCATATAACTCTAAAGCAATAAAGAAAAAGATTAAGGTTCCTAAAGCAGTACGAAAGATATTGTAGATTCCCAAAGGAATTTTGGCGAGAGATCGTTTGCCAATAATTGTGGAAGCGCCTGATGCCACAGCTCCTGCGGCTGCCAGAATTTCCCCAGTGCCCACATGGAAACCCCCCACATTCATCATGGCTTGTCCTGAGGGTTGAAGGATAATGGTTAGGGTAACGCCGACAAACGCAGCGATCGCTCCCACAACTTCCCAAAGATTCACCCTTTCCTTCAACAACCAGACTGATAAAGCCAGAGTCAGGGGCGGTTCCAAGCGTCCAACTAAAACGATATTGTTAACTTGGGTTAACGCCAATGCCTGGAAAATTAAACCAGGGGCAAGTGCTCCAGATAGAATCGCTATTGCCACAAGAGCGCTCCAATCCTTCCTTGATAGTTGTTTCAAAGCCCTAAGGTTCCACTGTCGCCAGTAAATTGCTATGAAAATTATCAAGGCGCACAGGTTTCCCACGAACAAAACATTACACAGAGAAATTGGATTGCCATCGCCCATAAAGTTTTGAGCACCAATTTCTGTCAGCTTCCTAGTCACTGCGCTAGATGCTCCAAAAATCAGGATTGCTAGCCAGAGATAGATTTGTCCTGGAATTCTGGGGATACGACGATGTGTTCTTCTGTATTTGGTCACCATAACACCACTGCTAAGCAATTCAAAATTCGCTCATGGACTGCGTCCCGCTGCGCTAACAACATTCAATCCGGAAGAAAACCAGTGATAGCAACAAGTCTCGCTTCTAGCTATGTGCATTCTTATATGCGTGACAGCTTATGAAAGCACTGTCAACGATACTAAGCTTTTCTGATTAACTCAGGGTGAGGTGAATCTGAGAGAACGCTGAGGGCAGGCTAAAATCTAACAATACCATCCTAGTCTGAGAAAATGCTGAGTAAAAATTGAATTTTATCCAGGGATAAATTCAGAAAATTCATGGTTTGGTTTCAGATGAGTCTCACTACCAACTGGGATACTTTGGACAGTTGAGATAAATCAAAGATAAGGAGTCACAATGAAATTCGCTTCGTCACTACTTGCAACTGTTGCCCTCGCTGGTTTGGTTACGGTTTGGGATGGTCCAGTAAGCTTTGTGAATCCTTCACTAGTTCAAGCATCAGCCCAGGAAACAAAACAAAACATGAAAGATGTCACTGGCATGACGACTCAACAAAAAATTGACATGCTCATCAAGAGTAAGGGTAAGTTTGGTAGTGGTGACCAGCTGCGGCGTTACTTTTTTGGCGACCTTGAGCCAATTGCCGTACAACCAGGGGGTGCTGGCATGGTAGTTAACCTCTACAACAAAGCTAACGATATCACGATTTCCTACTGTGCAACATACGACGTGATAGTTGCACTTAAGAAAGGCAAAATTACTGCGTTTGCTCCGAACGAAGTTAAATAATTGTAAGTAGTATAATTTGTACTTCCTTAACTTCACAAATCGTAGGTCAGGCATCTTGCCTGACCGAGGCTAAACACCCTTTCTAAAAGCTTTACTTTTGCTGTTCTACACGTGAATTGAAAACAGCTAGCACATTGTTGAGTGTTCATTAATACTAAAACAATTATTCAATACCCCAAATAATATATCTTCAAAACAGAGGTTTGCTATGGAATCGAGAGATGTGATTTTGCTGTTGCATCCAGTGATCGCTGTGACTGTGGTCTTCCCTTTAATCGGTATCGTCGTCAACCGCGCTTTACAAACTCGTCAGCGCCGACTGGAAACTAAAGCAACCGGTAAGAGCAAAATTACCCCGGTTGCAGGACAGGAGCATGTCCAGCTAGGTCGCTATTTGACAGGTGCTGTCGTAGGAATTGTTTTAATAGCTCTAGCCTACGCTATTTTTGGTAAAATCTTAGACCATAATAGTTGGATGAAAGCACCCTTTCAAGTCATCTTTATTGGGTTATTATTTGCTGCTACTCTTGGTTCCTTAATTCTACTCTATCAAACAAGAGAACGAAATTGGCGTGCTATATTTGCTACGCTGACTGGAATGGGTTTAGTGGTGCTTGGTTGTCAGGATGGTGTGTATCGCAAAACTAACCAGTGGTATATTTCTCATTACTACTACGGCTTAACCGCTGCCCTATTGATGATTTTTTCTTTAGCAATTTTGCCAGAAATCTATAAGGACAAGAAAAATCGCTGGCGTAAGGTTCACATTGCTTTGAATTGCATTGCCCTCTTAATCTTTCTGGGATTAGGAATTACGGGGACGCTCTCATTGTTGGAAATTCCCCTCACTTGGCAAGAACCCTATGTTAATAAGCTTTACGAGCAAAAGTGTGACACTAAACCCTGCACAATTCAGGCACCCTCTTTACCTAAAAAACTTTGATAAATTGCTTGTAAAAAACCTACATATTCCTGCAAGTGCGATACGCGTTTGCGGAGCGCCCCCTTTGGGGCTAGCGTCAAGCCTCCGGTTTATCGCGCTTAACCCCTATTTGATAGAAATACTTGCCTCTAGAGGTTTCATAGCTTCTAGGGGCTTTTTTTAGTAAAAGGTCTAACAAATGCCTCTGCAATAATTTCTGACATGAGCTGTGCAAAGGGTATACCAGCAAGGTGCAAAATAGTGCCCACGGAGCTTTGAGACTTTTCAAATAAGGGAGAGAAAGGCTGAGAAGAGATACTGCAATTTGCATTCACCTCAAGTACAAAAAGTTCTTGAGATGTTTTATCCATTCGTATATCCACTCTTCCATATCCATTACCACCTACCGCACAGTAAGCACGCTTACCTAATTCCGAAACTTGGTCAGATAAGGAAGAAGTAACTAGGTGACCAGACATATGGTCTTCCACTTCAGTGCGAAATTTACGAGACTTAAATTTATTGAATTCAGGTAATTTGGATTGAAAGATAAATTCCAGAGAGGGATAAGTTTTGAGATAATCAGGTTGTTGAGCAGACCCTATGACCAGTACAGTAAATTCGCGTCCATTGATAAAGCGTTCGATAAAAATATTGCCTAACGTAAATTGAGCGGCTTGTTGTTCTTGTAGTAAGTATTGTATTTGTTGATATATTTCTTCATCACTGTGGACAATTGACCGCTCAGACAAGCCTATCCCACCATAGTAATCAGATGGCTTAACAAACAAGGGAGGATTAAGACGTTTGCAAATTCCCTGAATATGATTGAGTTCCGAAATAACTTCATATGGAGCAGTCAATACACCTGACTGAAGGAAAGCATATTTCATTAAAATTTTGGATGAAGTGAGAGTATAAAAGTTAGAATCTGCGCCCGTAAAAATAATACCTTTGGCTTCTAGTAGTTTGATAACTGAAACACCAGGGTAGCCATCTAGTTCATCACACCCATCACAGTAGTTCAGTACCACTGGAACAAATTCATCCCTCAAACAAGCTATCTCTTCTACAATTGAGTACATATTTGACAACGTGATCGGTTGCCACTTCGACGCTATACTCATATCTTTAAAAACATCTGCTAGTTCATGACGAATCGTAGGATTGTCGTAGTGTTCGCTTATTAATCCTTTCTCTGTCATCCGGTAGGGAATAAATATCCATACAAATAATTTGCTACTAGGTACAGGAAATTTCTGGAACATTAGTGTTTTCGCTTTAGATCACGCAATTAATATAATATTTTCAACTTCAGACTAGTTCTTATTAGTCAAAACGATTCATTTTTTGCCGATGAAGAGCGGGAAGGTACAGGTTGGCTAGTCGCTTCATCCAAGGAGATTGAAAGCGATAAGCAATGTAAAGTGGCACTATCTCACAGCCGCGATCTCGCTTTGCTTGATGAGTACCTGAACCGTAGTCGATCTCTCGAACACCTAACTCTAAAGCCAGCTCAATCAGCTTGTAGTATACCAAATTGAAGTAGACGTAGCTTTGACGGTTAGCCGGTGTATCATCAAAGCCGACATGCTTTAGATATAATACATCACCATAAACAAAGACGGTGGCGAAACCCACTAGGTTTCCGTCTAACCACGCGGTCAGGTGGATAGCCCGATCCCCAAGGGATGTGAGAATACGCTGGTAGCGGTTGGCTAGTTCGGTATACGTTGGTTGGAGGTTATGTCGCTGTTGTAAAGCAATAGCTAGACTGATAGCTTGTTCTTCAATATCAGACCAACAGTCATGGTAGCGGATGTGCCCACCTGCTTCTTGGAAACACTTGATTTCACGCTTAATGTGCCAACGGTGCTTGGAACGAAAGCACGCAGCAAGGTACTCGTCGAAGGATGACCATTTAATCTGCAAACGAGCTGTCGCATCAATTCTAATGAGGTGATAGTCCTTACGTTTGAGAGCTGATAGAAGTCGGTGTTGAGTCGCCTCAATCCAGAGGAATGCAGTACAACCCAGACCTTGGGTATGACTGTATTGTTCGATACCATTCAGAATAGTGTCTAGGACGCCTTCTGGATCTGGTTCATTCGGTCGGATCAAAGTTTCGCTAACGTAGGCGAATGGTGAGGTGAATACTAAATTAGGGAACACAAAGGAATCAAGAAGGGGACGTAAAGTTGCAATAGCTGTTTTAGCTATCAAAAAAGCTGTGTGTGGCTGCTGTGGAAACAAAAAACTAGTTACCTCTGCAAGCTGAGTAGGTTCCAACACTGCCTCGCGAACGTTATGGTAGACGAATTCAGTTGGCTTGGACACCTTGAACGCAGGAATTACCCCTACTGGTATTCCAGATCTGTATGCGGTAAACAGTAGAACTTGTTCCCCGATGTCGGGTGCTACTGCTTGCAACCAGTCGCGTGTGTAGTAAAGTGAAGCATTGGCAGTCAATTCCTGCCAATCAGTCATGCTTAATGAGTCCAGAGACGACAGAACGCTTACCTCCATTGAACTCTCTCCTATGTAAAAGGAACCTTTCTGCTCAGAGTTTCTCCAGCTTTTGTTTTATATAATCGCTTAGCTTATATGTTTGCAAAATAGTTGGGTGTAAATATAATGCTCCCTGAATGCGTCCCAGGCATTTCTGAGTTTTGCAGTTACAATCAAACGTTTGAGCCATACACCATTCAGTAGATGGGTAAAAGAAGGTCATTTCTTCACCCACCTCAATCCTCCTCAGACAGATGACAACAAGATTTGTGGTGTTAAAAAACACATTTGGATTGCAACTGTGATTTATGTATTGCAAAAACTCTGGAGCGAGCATAATATGTTCCTGCTCATTCAATTGCACTGTCAAATAATTTGGCTCATTCAATATTTCTTTAGGTACGAAAGTGGAAATCACCTCATCAGGTATAAAAGTAACACTTGCATGGAGGGATTTATTACCTGTTGTAGGATACTCCCATACCTCGGCAAAAGATGAAATTTTGGTGACTTTATGTTGAGGTTCAGTTAGCTTTTTCTGGTGTAAAAACACTATATCTGTCATGAAATATTATCAAGTAAATTTGACTTATTTAACTTCTGTTCGTGCAAAGTTACAGAATTCAAAGGTACTCCACGAATAATTTTTCGGCACTTAGGCGAGTGACATTGGCACTGAAATTCCAACATATTCTCGTTATACATTGTGGAGTAATCAAAAGTCAGTTCCTCACCAACGGCAATATCCCGGATCGCATAAATATTAAGTCCTTGAAAAGCGGTGTTGGGGTCGCAAGAGTGGTTAATCGGTGCCCATTCAGTTGGGTTGCTGTCCCACAACATGAAAATCTCTTCACTCAGAGGATAAGCGTAACGCTGAAAAACTTCTTGCTCCGTTGCACTCCAGTGAGATTGGACGTAAGAACGTGTCACAATCTTTAGTGCTTTCTCCTCTTTTTGTATTACAATTTCGCCAGTTTTCAAATCCTTTGCTGCATAGATGCCATAGCCACAAATCGGGCTTCCCCACATTTTATATTTCTTCTGTTGGCGTTGATATCGAGCAATTCCTTCAGTAATAATGTGTTGAAGAAATGCACCGTGACCTCCATCATCAAACTTGAGAATATAGTCAACAGCATCTTCTGAACCTTCCGGGGAAAAAACCGAGCAGGGAAAGTTAATTTCTAAAAAAAATATCTCTCCTTTTTCGTTCACTCGGCAGTCAAGACGAGCATAACCAACCGTTGTCTCAAATCCTAAGAAAAGCTCTTTAGCAACATCTCTCAAACGTAAATCAAGCTGGTTGTCAGAACAGGGAATGTAGCGCCCTGAGTGATGTTGCCGTATTTTGAGGTCATAAGTTTTAAAACTCTCTTTTTCGGAAAACACAAACTCAATCGGTCTATAGACTATAGGCGATCGCGCATCATCCGGGTTAGCTACCACAAGCACAGTGAACTCTCGCCCATCCACGTATTCCTCAATCATAACTCGATCAAAATTAGCGATGATGTCAGCCGCTTTACTCAAAAGCTCTTGTTTTGTCGTCACATAAAATTGCTTGTCAGTTAAGAGACTGTCCCCTGTTGCAGTCGGTCGGACAAACAGGGGAAATTTTAAATCATCACAAGCCTTGTCCACATCAGCCAAACTTTCGGCAATCACAAATGCTGGTGTGCCGACGCCTTGGCAATAGGCAACATATTTCATTAACTCCTTGGGAAGGTCGTACAGGGTTGATGTAGGACCTGTATACGGTAGGTTCAGTTCTTCCAAGGCTGTAGTCACATCATGAATAGAACTCACATCCCAGTCTCGGTAGCCCTCGCATAAGTTGACAAAGATATCGTAACGTTGTTTTTTTAATTCTTTTAACTGACGGTAAATAATGGTCTTTTGAAGAAATATATGATCTAGCTGGTTTTCTGGTAGTAGATGAGAAAGGTCACGAGGCTGATCTATGTTTTTGTAATCTAATGTCGATTGAGAATAGTCAGGTTGCAGAACGCACACTTTCATATCGTTTCCCTAGAGTATCACTTTAGTAAAAAAAGTTGACAAAAGATTGCATATGTGAAGTTGACCGTTTACCACACTCAAAAACCCAGTCATTATTCAAGTTACTACAAAAAGGGGGTGAAGGGGCTGCCATCAGCAGCCCCTTCACCCCCTCATACTAATTATCATTATTATTGACAGGATAATTTATTTTCTGGAAGTCCCCTATTTAGGCGTACTCAGCTTGGGTAAAGTCCAACTCAGGGTACTATCTTTTACTCCCGCAACGCATACCCCACACCACGCACAGTATGAATCAAGCGTTTTTCATTATTTTCTTCCAGTTTGAGACGCAAATAACGAATGTAAACTTCGATAATATTAGAATCACCCATAAAGTCATAACCCCAAACTTTCTCTAGAATTTGGTCTCTAGTAAACACCTGACGGGGATGGCTAAGGAGATACTCCAATAAATCAAACTCTTTTGCCGTTAGCTCAATCGCTCTTTTGCTGCGAAACACTTCACGAGTGCGGCGATTTAAGCTCAAATCTTCAAACTGCAATAAATCCTCATCTGTTTCTTGAGTGCGGCGTAGATGAGCACGGATTCTTGCCAGTAGTTCCTCAATGCTAAATGGTTTGACCACATAATCATCAGCTCCTGCGTCCAAACCTGCCACGCGATCGCTCACTTCATCTTTTGCTGTCAACAAAATCACTGGCATTTTGTTTCCGGTTGTACGCAAGCGACGGCAAACTTCCAAGCCAGATAACCCAGGTAGCATCCAGTCGAGAAGCACCAACTCTGGTGATTCCTCTCGCGCCAGCGTTAAACCCATGATTCCATCATGCGCCACACTGACTTTGTAACCTTCGCTACTTAGTTCTAATTCAACAAATCGCGCCAGTTTGACTTCATCTTCAACCAGGAGGATATGCGCTGTCATATTTTTGCTCCTAATGCAGGTAATCTCACAATAAAGGTGCTGCCATAACCAGGTTCTGACCGAATTTCAACCTTGCCCCCCATGCGCTCCACAAGGCGTTTTACTATAGATAAACCCAAACCTGTTCCTCCAGTTGAACGGGTACGGGATGGATCTACTCGATAAAAGGGTTCAAAAATGCGGGATTGATCTGCTAAAGGAATTCCACAGCCGTTGTCACTGACTTGAATCACTGCCCAATTATCAACCTGAATCAGTTCTAAAGTCACTGACTCACCTACATCTGAGTATTGAAAAGCATTGTCAATCAAATGGTTTAACGCCTGCATTAGCTGGTTGCGTTCCGCTTTGACTTTCATGGGAAACGGAACGACTTCAAGCTGGATTGCTCGATGGTCAAATTTTTCTCTCATCTGTGCTATTTCTGCAATCAAATCATTTAGGCTCAGTGTTTCAGCTTGCAAGGGCATAGCACTGCTACCTGCGCGTGCCAAATCTACTAAGTCTTGCAAAATGTGACTCATCCGTTCTGCGTCAGAAACAGCCATCTCTAGAGCTTCTTTCTGGGAATCTGCCAAGTTTTGACTACGTTGCAGAGTTCTCTGTAAATATGCATAGACCATGCTAAGGGGTGTGCGTAACTCATGAGCCAAGTCGTTGGTAAACTGTTGCTGTTGTTCTCTAACCTCTGAAAACCTTGTTAACAATTCATTCCACGTCTGAGCTAGCGCTTTTACTTCGCTTGGTGTCCGATTTAATCGTGGATGGTACGGACTCAGTTGGGCAGGGTAGTCAGCCGCCCACTGATTCATCTGTTGTAACGGTAAGAGCGATCGCCTGATAAACACAATAGTGAAAACTATAGTGGTGGCAAGCAACACAAGGCTCATACTTTCCAGATTTTGAATAATTGCCAACAGCTTGGGGTCATCATAAGACATACCATATTGTTGATAAGTCATAATGATAAACTGTTTTATTTCCCAACTTATCCATCTAGTAAAACTACTGATTCCTACTGTAAAGATAACGATGATTCCAATACTCAGGCGAAATTGTAGCGAAGAGGGGTCAATTCTTGCTCGAAGAACTTTCGCTAATTTTCTCCTAAACTGGTCTAGAAAAATCATTATAATGACTCATGCTCCTGCATTTTATTAATTTAGGTAATCACATTTATGGTGATGCGTTAAAACAAGAAACAATAGATTATTTAATATATAATTTCACTTTAAGATAGAAGTTCCCGATAAAAATGAGTTTTTCCTGAATAGAGTTAAAGTTTTTGGTTAGAAATTGGTCATAATCTTGATATTTTATCTACAAAGCTCTTATGACTTTCTCAGCTAATTCTAATTTTCGGTTATGCATTTATAACATTTTATATTTTCATGTAAATTTTGTGATAATTTCTGTAGATAAACAGAAGACAGAACTAATAAAATCTTCGTACCAAAGCATCCCAAACCAAAACTCTGAAAACTTCACATCCTACCAGTTTATCTCTAAACTTATTTTGCGCTTACCACTAACCAATGAGTAAAGCCAATGAAGATGAAATTTTGTTGCAAAACCAGCCGTGGCAAAGGGAACTACGGGCGATGGCGCTTTTGTCCTCATTGAACTATCGAACTGGAGAATTGTATAGTTATTTACACAATATTGCCTGTGGTGTCAGCGAACTGATTGAGGTAGATTGGTCGGTAGTAACCCTATGCCAGGAAGGGTTTGAAACAGTTCTGGCAAGTAGTATTGACATGGGCGAGGGCGAACATATTTATTCACTACATGGTTCACTCACTGGCGCTGTTATAAAAATTGGTCACTCGTTAGCAGTGGAAGATGCTGAAAAATATCCGGAGTATGGAGAGGCTCCAGAAGGTTATTGCTCATATTTAGGGATACCGTTACGGACAGCCCAAGGTGAAGTAATTGGTACTGTCTGCTCTTTTCATCAGCAGCCAAGGAAGTTTACAAAACAAGAAATCCAAATTGTAGAACTGTTTGCAGAACGTGCGGCTACAGCACTCGACCATTACCATCTCTACCAGCAGCAGTGCCAATTTAATCAAGTTCTGGAAGCTGAGGTAGAAAAACGCACCCAAGAACTACAGGCGGCGCAAACCAAGCTTGTAGAACAGAAACGGCTGGCAGCCATTGGTGAATTTGCTGCTATGATTGTGCATGAAATTCGCAATCCCCTGACCACAATGATCATGGGGTTGAAGTATTTCAAGAAAACTACTCTGGTTGAACCAGCTCAAGAGCGATTATCGTTAGCACTTGACGAGAGTAGTCGTCTGGAACGTCTGCTAAGTGAAATTTTGCTTTACGCCAAACCCCAGGTTTTGCAGTTGTGTGAATTGGATGTGAATGAATTTATTCGTGAGTTGCTAGTGCCAATCTGCGAAATGCCAGAAGCACTTTCACGGCAAATCGAATTTATTCCGGCGTCACCAACAATCAAAATTCTGGGTGACAAGGATAAGCTAAAACAAGTGTTTATCAATATTGTCCGCAATGCCTGCGAAGCAGTCTCAGATGGAGATGTCGTCACATGGAAAGTAGACACTTCGCCCGAAGATAAAGTCTGTATCAATGTCTGCAATGGCGGCGAGCCAATTCCCCCAGAAGTCCTCTCAAAGTTAACGCAACCGTTTTTTTCCACGAAACCTGGTGGTACTGGGCTGGGGCTTGCCATTACCAAACGCATCGTCAATGCTCATGGTGGGGAATTATTTATTCAGTCTGACGCAGTGACAGGTACTACAATGAGTGTTCAACTACCTGTGGCTATTCTTCACAGCCTTTGAGATTCGACACTACTACAACAGCAAGCTGTAAGAGTCATGAAAAAACAGCGCCCTGCCTACTTAGAACAAATATTTCAAGCTTGTTTGGGAAAAAACTCGCGCCCAGTGTCAAATCAAGCAACAGGAAAGTTATATTGAGTTGTGCTCAGACAGCACGGCGCACGCTAGTCTACCTCACAAAATCACTAGGCGCAAAGCAAGGCTGAGTCAAGATTCGCGGGGAAAAGCCTTATATACAAATAGCTCAGTTGCTCAAATTACGCCAGACTGAGAGTACAAGTGCATAACTTAACTGTACTCAAACCCTATTAAGAATTTAAATATAGAGATTTATCAATGCGTAAGTCTTCATACTATGATCACGATAGCCGTAAACAGGAACTGTACGTAC
The DNA here is from genome assembly GCF_059505445.1 of Brasilonema angustatum. Lineage (NCBI taxonomy): Bacteria > Bacillati > Cyanobacteriota > Cyanophyceae > Nostocales > Scytonemataceae > Brasilonema > Brasilonema angustatum. Next base: position 163,507 of record NZ_JCACKO010000135.1, read on the forward strand.
CCTGTGAAGTCCATGAAATGGATGCTAACAATCGCTCTGATTTTGAGCAGCCTCACCTATTATCCAGCAAAGGTAACAGCCCAAACTCAACAACCAACAACGACCAAGCAGCCTGCACAACCAACCAAAGGTGGGACTTCACCTCAACAAGGTACCTCTCGACCAGTTTTTGTTTTCCCAAAAACACCCGAACGGTTAAGTCCTGTATCTGGGCGTAGAGCAGGAATGGGTAGCCGGGATAATTGTCCTGCGGTTTCAACTGCACTGACTGCTTTAGTACCGTTGCGAAATGAACAAAAGGCTAGCAAACAGACAGACAAATCAACTTCGGGCATTGTGGGGGGACTAACTACCTTTGAACGACCAACGTTTTGGTTTTACGTTCCTTACACTCAGAATTTAACAGCTAGTGCTGAATTTATCTTACAAGATAGTGCGGGAAATGATGTTTATAAAAATGCGATCGCACTACCTCCAAAGCCTGGTATCATAGGTGTTTCTCTTCCATCCAATACATCCTTGCAAGTAGGTAAAACATATCGCTGGTATTTAAAAGTCCGTTGCAATCAACAACAAACAGCCAGTGTTCCTATTTATGTAGAAGGAGACATTCAAAGAGTGAATTTGGATTCTCGTGTGATCCAGCAACTGGAAGCAGCAGTTGATCCGCGACAAAAGGTTGCAATCTATGCGGCTAATGGAATTTGGTTTGATTCTCTGACTATGTTGGCACAACTGCGCCAGAAGAATCCTAATGATGCATCTGTTGCTGAAGATTGGCAAAGTTTATTGAGATCTGTCAACTTGGATAATGTTGCTACAGCTCCTCTGGTGAAATAACAGTAAATAGTTATCAGTTAAATAAGGTTTAAATGATAACTGTTTCTCTACAACCAATTACCAACTAACACATAAGGTGCCCAGTTAAGAGGACGAGTGTATTGCGAATCAGACAGCAGCTTTAATTGAGCTTCGCGTAAAGCTTCTGCTGTAGTTTTGCCAGTTGTTAACTGACGGTAGAATTCACTAATAAACAAAGCAGTAGAGTCATCCCCAATCTGCCATAAGGACGCTAAAGTACTCCGCGCCCCAGCTCGAATAGCAACTCCTGCTAATCCCAATGCAGCACGGTTATCTCCTGCTGCTGTTTCGCAAGCACTCAGAACCAGTAATTCAATTGGCTGTGTTCGTTTTTGCTCTCTACTTTTGAGCAAGCTATCTAATTGACTTACATTGATACGTCCATCGGCTGCTAAGATGAAAGTGTCTTGTGCTTTAGAGCTAAATTGCCCGTGAGTTGCCAGGTGAACAACTCTAAAAGGTTGGGCGTTAATCGTTTTTCCTAAAATCGTACTTTTGAAATTTTCATCTAATAGTGTCGTTGTCGATATGCCCGATTGCTGAATCAATTTCAATTCAACTTTGACGTTAGGAAGCGGTGCAAACTTTTCATTCTTGGGTGGTTCCGAGAGTCCTCCAGCAAGAGCGTTTAATCTTTCTTGCCCTAGAGGTTTGGGGGTAAACAGTTGCAATCCTGGGCTAATGGCGATCGCGTACTTCTGGACTAAATACTTTTTGCCATCATACAATGCAGACATTGGGATATTTCGTAGTGACCCATCTGGGATAAAGACTAGAGTATTCACTCTACTATTTTTGAGTTCAGCTTCAACTGGTTTAATTAGCCAATCATAAAGCTGCTGGGAAACAACTTGAAATTTCTTACTTGCATCAGGTTCGACTATTGTCTCTCGCATTTGTGTAATGACTTGCTCTACTTGCTGATGGTTCACCACAGAAGTTTTATGTATCAAAGGTTGGTTGGGAAGTTTGAGGATAACTTCTAACTGGTTATCTAGGATAATGGGGTAAAAAATGGCAGTATTAGGATTATCACGGTCTACTACTTTGTCCAGCACCACAAATTGGTTACTCAAGCAAGCTTCTCGGAAAAAATTATCTAGTTCTGCTAGTTGCAAGGCTTCAATTCGCTTGCGGACTTTATCTAAATCAGGCTTTCCTTGTCCTTTCTGTTGTAAAAGCAGTTCTACTGACTGGCGATAAATAGGTTCTACGCTATCACGAAAATTAAACTGTACGTCTCGGTTGACTGCAACCAAATCGGTGCGGAGAGATTGAAGGGATGCGACTGCGCTATCATAAGCAGCGATCGCTCCCTCAATATTTCCCTGTGCTTTGAGTAAGCGTCCCAACTGCCACTCCCAACGGTAAGCTATATCTGAAGCATCGATTTTTTGAGCGATAAACAATGCTTGCTGCGTCAATTTCTGTGCTTCTTGCCATTGATTGTTTTGCTCGTAGACTTCTGCTAAACTGCCAAGTGCATAGGATTGAGTACGTTCATCACCTATAGTTTTGGCTTGTTGAACGCTACCGGCTAGAATCTCGGCGATGTTTTTTTTGTCACTAATTTTGCTTATGGTGCGAGCAAAATTGATACGTGCATAAATACCAGCTTGATTTGTCGGCAGAGTTGCGAGTTGAGATTGGATTGTAGAAATTAGTTGAGACGTTGCATCTGAAAGTTTTACATCTGTTGTATTCTTATTCTCGACAAGCAAGCTGAGTTGATTAATTTGAGCTTGAACTTTGGTGAGTGGGTTGGATGCAACTAAAGCCGCATTTTCATAATGAGTTATAGCGTCTTTTATATTACCATTAGCTCTAGCAGTATTACCAAGAGAAAATTCTGTCAGACTAATTTCTTGGGGTAGTTGCAGACGTTGAGCAATTTCTAAGCTTTGTTGTAAATTTTTCTGGGATTGTTCTAAGTCACCCAATTGTTGCTGGGTATTTCCAAGGGAGCGTAAAGCAGTGACTTTTTCAGGTGAGTCAGGTTGGGTTTGTAACTGTTGAGAGACTGTATTCAATATGTCTAAGCTACGGCGGTAAAAACCAGAAACTAGTAAAGCTTGTGCAGAGTTGATACGGCTGCGCGTCACTCTAGTATTGTATTGTTTACCTAAGCGCTTCCAGATTTGCTCTGCTTGCTGTGATATTTTTAGAGATACATCTGCTTGTCCCTGTGACAGCTGGAGTCCACTTTGAATCTCTAGAGTTTGTGCTAAAACTTCCAGCAATTCTGACTTGGGATTGTTGACATTTAACTTTTGATTTATATTGTCCCAGCCAAGTAGATTTAAGCTGGCGTTAATAGCTTTTGACGCTTCTTTCCATGAGCCAAGTTGCTCAAACGCTAGAGAGAGGTTCGTTGATGCTGCGGCTTGTGCAAGGCGATCGCCTTGTTGTTGATAGATGCGGACAGCTTGTTGTAAAACAGTTACAGCTTCAGCAAAGCGTCCAGATTGATAAAGCGCTTCTCCTTGAGAGACAAGTTGCTGTGGTGTAGTGGTTGGGGGTTTGGTAGTTTGGGTGTGAAAATTGTCTACTGAATTTGTCTGGGGTTGTTTGGCGAATGTGCTGGGGATAATAGTTAGGGAAAAAGCAAGGGCAAATAGGACTACATTCGTTAGCGCAAATCTAAGGAGTCGTTTTGTCAACCGAAGTTTTTGCATATTTCACACCTTACTGGGATACAGGAAAAGTTACAGCGTTTTTGTTGTTTTTAGCATGATATCCGTGTCATTATGCTTCTATGATCATTTCATTTAAAGACAAAGGTACCGAAGATGTTTTTGATGGCAACGATACAAAAGCAGCTCGAAAAACATGTCCTATAAATCTCTGGTCTGTGGCACGAAGAAAACTAGACCAACTTAATGCCGCAGTGTCTTTGGATGATTTGAGCGTGCCACCAGGCAATAGGTTAAAAGCATTATCAAGATGAGCGGGAAGGTCAACATAGTATTCGGATAAATGACCAATATCGAATCTGCTTTGAGTGGACACCAATCGGTACGTTAGAAGTTGAAATTGTAGATTACCATGATTGAGGTAGCAACGGATGAGAGTTCCTAAAAATCGTCCTCCCACACACCCTGGAGAAATTTTACTTAAGGATTTCCTAGAACCAATGGGAGTATCGCAACGTGAACTTGCTGATGCAATTTATGTCCCTTATCAACGCATTAATGAGATAGTAAATGGGAAGCGTGGTATCACTCCAAGTACTGCGTTACGCCTAGAGAAGTTTTTCGGGAATAGTTCGGAGTTTTGGTTAAACCTTCAACAGATTTGGGATCTGTACCATGTGCTCGAACAAGAGAGGGAAGAACTGGAAACAATAGTAATGTTCAACTCATGAAAAGGAGAAATAAAAATGACTCAAGCCTTACACAAACTAGTAACATTTGAAGAATTTGCAAAATGGAAACCGGAAGATGCATACTATGAATTGCATGATGGAGTCATCGTTAAAATGCCGCAGCCATTAGGAGGACATGAGGAAGTTATCGGTTTTTTGGTCAGAAAACTGAGTGTAGAATTTGACCGCTTAAATCTCCCGTACTTCATACCCAAAACAGCATTAGTTAAACCACCAGATCAGGAATCAGCTTACTCACCAGATGTCCTAGTAGTAAACCAAAGTAATTTATCATCAGAACCCCTATGGAAAAAAGAATCGACTCTAATTTATGGTGCTTCAGTTCCGCTGGTTGTGGAAGTTGTTAGTACTAACTGGCGTGACGATTACTTTAAAAAACGTGGAGAATATGAAGGAATCGGGATTCCTGAATATTGGATTGTAGACTATTTGGCATTGGGCGGTAAGCAGTTTATTGGTAACCCCAAACAACCAACAATTTCTATTTACCACTTAATAGACGATGAATACCAAGTTACTCAATTTAGGGGAGATGACCGCATCCAGTCGCCAACATTTCCTGAGTTTAACTTGACTGCACAACAGATTTTTAACTAATTCACCTTTCGGTCAAGCGAACTGATAAGTACTAATGCAAAATTAAATATACATTCTACACTATTGGGAAAACTCAAACTCAAATTATTACCATCCCCATTCAACCCAACTGTTCCTGCACTCCGTAACCCACCTAACTCAACTCGCCCACCAAAAGCATTCAACCCTCCACCATCCATTTTGATATCGCCGCCTACTAGCAGCAAACTGTTTCCATCTGGGACACGTAGACCAAATGCATCCGCGCCACCAGGAGTAGATCCTGCTGGTGCAGTTGAGTTATTTTGAATAGGG